>JAZLKQ010000248.1:0-1516 GCA_045597745.1 Bacteroidaceae bacterium
AACCAGTAAATGTTGACTTCTTCTGAGTACCGTATGCCACAACCATGACCTCGTCAAGAGTCTTAGTGTCAGGCTCCATGAGGATACGAATACCATTCTTTACGGCAACCTCCACAGGAATCATACCTACATAAGATACGCTGAGTATCTTAGCATTGGCAGGGACTCCGTTGATGGTAAAGTTACCATTCAAGTCTGTAGCAGAGCCTACTGAAGTGCCTTTGACTACTACTGCGGCTCCGATTACAGGTTCGCCAGTGCTCTTGTCGATAACCTTACCGGTAATCTTCGACGACTGGGCGAATGCCATGCCTACTGTCATCAGACAAACGGCAAGGAACAACCATAATCTTTTTCCCATTCTTTTCTTTGTTTTTTAATTAGTAAATATGTTATTAATATTATCTTATCATTTTTATATTCGCATGTTTTTCAATGGTAATCAACCAGTCCATTGATGGCTGTTGTTAGATATTATTCACAATGAACGGGGCAAAATTAAGAATTGTTTACAAATTAAGCAAATAATCAACGTACAATTTGCAAAGTGGAGTTGACAAATTGACAAGAATACACAGAAAGTCGGCAAAAGTGCTATTGTAAGTGACATAAAGCACCATCAATCATATCTATAATAATTAAGGTGTAAGGCGGTCGCTGTACATACGTATTGTAGGCGCAAGGATCAACATACGCTCGATGAAGCTTTGACATACGCTTGTTGAAGCCTCAACATACGGACGATTAAGCCTCAACATACGGACGTTGCATTTTGGGAGTATTAGACTATAGTGACAATATACTCTTAGCCACATAATCAACTGGCTGTGCCATCAGCATACTCCTCCCCTAAAGTAGGGGAGGTGTCCAACGGACGGAGGGGTATTAGTGACTTAAAAATCACTTTGCTATATACACACAAAGTATGTAATACCCCCTCCCCCTTCGGGTACTCCCCCTATTTTAGGGGGAGAGTTGCCGTCCGGACGCTTGGAATACAAACTATGTCAAAATGTATACTATTACCTATACTATACGCAGCTGACACAATCAAGAGCACAGCTATTTTGACGTCACGTGGCGCGTTGGTCATAGTGTTGGATAAGATAAAACGCAATTCATTTGGTCGTATGAGACAAAAGGCATATCTTTGCAACAATCATATACATGTGCGACTGACGTACATATATACACCACTCAGCACACATGCATATAGATAAGCATCATACTGCCATGCCATGAACAAAATACAAGAGATCGACAGAGAATTAGCATACTGGTATCGCGAACGCCTAAAGTTGACACACCCATTACGACAGCTGTTTTGGGAGTGTACATTGAGGTGCAATATGGCGTGCAAGCACTGCGGCAGCGACTGCAAGGCTGTGTCGGACGTACCAGAGATGCCGTTTGATGACTTTCTCCCCGTACTACAGGACATAAGGCTACATCAGCCAGACTACAGGACATACGTCTTCACGGTAGGTGGCGAACCGCTTGTGCGCAAAGACATCGT
>JAZLKQ010000249.1:0-2187 GCA_045597745.1 Bacteroidaceae bacterium
GGCTGCAGATATACCTGTCACCGTCAAGACACGACTTGGCTGGGCCCACCAGTGCAAGGTCATAGTACAACTTGCCGAACAACTTCAGGACTGCGGTATCGAGGCACTGACCATACATGGACGTACCCGTAGCCAGATGTATACGGGCGAAGCTGACTGGTCGCTGATAGGCGAGGTCAAGTCCAACCCACGTATGCGTATACCTATCATCGGCAATGGAGACATCACCACGGCAGAGCGAGCACAGGAGTGTTTCGACCTGTATGGAGTAGATGCAGTCATGGTAGGAAGGGCTACATTTGGACAGCCATGGATATTCCGTGACATACGTACATATCTCGATACAGGCACACATGACGCCACGCTTACTACGGCATGGAAGCTCTCTGTGCTACGTCGGCAGATAGTCAGGAGCGTAGAGTGTTCGCTTGGTATTGAGCATGACGGCGATATGTCGCTCGACCATTTGCTTAGTATCGACCGTAGCCAGTTGTCTAACAAGGACAGGCGTCGACGCACCGAACTTGGTGGCATCATACATGTGAGAAGGCATCTCGCCGCATCACCACTCTTTAAGGGCATACCAAACTTCCGACAGACTCGTATACGTATGTTGCGTGCTGAGACACTTGATGAACTTATGTCAATACTTGACGAGATAGAGTCTACTCTCATTCAGTAGGCAATGTGCTATGAGCATCACCCGAGACTTGTTTAGGTTTATCTTCCCCCATCGTTGCATGATATGCCACGAGGTGCTGACAGGTAGCGAAGAGTACGTCTGTTCGCCCTGCATCATGTATCTGCCAACTCTACGTCTGCATGAGGTGGAGGGCAACAAGATGGAGCGCCTGTACTGGGGACAAGTGCCCATAGAGAGAGCCGCCGCTATGTTCAGGTACGACAGGGAGTCGGTGTCAGGGCTGTTGTATGGCATCAAGTATGATGGCAAGAGCAGGCTTGCTGTATGGCTTGGGGAGATGATAGGCAGACAGATGAGTCAATCATCATTTTTTGAAGGAATAGACGTCATTGTACCAGTACCATTGTCAAGGCGCAGGCAGATGAAGCGTGGGTACAATCAGGCGCAAAGGCTCGCTCTCGGCATAAGCAAGTCAACAGGCATACCAGTAGTTGACGATGCAGTGATCAAGGTTGTGGACAATGCGACTCAGACTGGCTTGAATCGCCAGGCAAGGCAAATCAACGTGAAGGGTGTGTACCGTCTGCAACGTGCCGATGTGCTGTCGGGCAAGCATGTGCTTATTGTAGATGATGTGGTGACTTCGGGTATTACATCGATGGAGGTGGCGAAGACCATTGCCGGAGCTGGCGGATGCAGAGTGTCGGTGGTCAGCCTCGCATTGTCAGACGAAGGGCTGAGCGCAGAGTCGGCAGACCTCAATCAGGCTTTACCACTCTCATGATGTCGTCCATCTGAAAGCCTCTGCTTAGGGCAAACCGTATGAGTTTGCCATTGATTTCATATTCAGACTTACCCTTTACGGACTTTCGTTTAGTCTCGATGAGTTGGCGGAGAGTGTCAAGAGCATCTTCTTCGTCGATCTCCTCGTGAGCATCTTCGATGTACGTGTCGCTTATGCCCTTCTGCATGAGAGCAGTCTTGATACGTACCCATCCCCAGCGATTGTATCTGAATTTGTCTCTCGTGAATGCACGGGCATACCTTGCTTCATCGACATATCGCTCCTTGATGAGATACTGTATGATGCGATCTTCCGCCCCATCTGGCAGTAGCCATCGCTGCATCTTCTTGCGAATATCTGCCGTACAGTATTCGGCTGTGGCGCAGAGCGAAGTTAGTCGTGCGAGAGCTGAAGGTTCATCTATTTTCTTTCGTTCCATAATGATCTGCAGTATGTACCTCTGACCATGCGGTCATTGTCGTATATGTCTTTGCGCACCATAATGTCGGTATATCCGAGTTGGCGCATCATGTCAGCTACCTCATGCGCATATCTCCTGTTAGTCTCAAAGTATATGCTGCCTCCGTCGGTGAGCAGTGTAAGCCCCAGTTGTGCTATGGCTCTGTAGTAGAGCAAAGGGTCGTCGTCCGGTACAAACAGAGCGAGGTGAGGCTCATGCGCGAGTACGTTTGCCTCCATGTCATTAGCTTCCTCATTGCATATATAAGGTGGGTTGCTGACTATGGCGTGCAACTGCTGG
>JAZLKQ010000250.1:0-2988 GCA_045597745.1 Bacteroidaceae bacterium
AGCATCGACGAGGTGCTCAGAGTCATCGAGTACAATGAATTCAACGTCACATTCACAGGCGGCGACCCGTTGTACAGCGCACAGGCACTCATGCCTCTCGCCCAGCGCATACGTCACCAGCTCCACAAGAACATCTGGTGCTACACGGGATTCTTATGGGAAGACATCTGCGACGACCCTCAGTACCGCCCGCTACTTGAGTACATAGACGTCATCGTCGACGGCCCGTTCGTACTCCATCAGCGTGACACCTCACTGCTATTCAGAGGCAGCACCAACCAGCGACTTATCGACGTCAAGGCTTCGCTCGACTCAGGACAGACCGTCGAGTACAAACTGATGTGATGCACGCCTCCCCTCATCGCATATTTATCCACAAGTCCACATACAGTCAGCCCCACGACGTCACTTGTACGCCGTGGGGCTGAACCATTATTATCGACCTGAGTCCGTCAGTCTATTTCTTCTGTACACTTGACCACACCTGGTACTTGGTAATGATCTCATAACCAACAGACATCATGTTGTCAACCCAGTGATTCTCCGCCTCTTTCAGGTGCTTGCCGGCTGTTGACTCGTACATGTTGTTGTAGAAGTTGAGGTCAGCCAAGACGAAGCATTTGTACGACTCGTTGAATATCAACGTAGGCATATCCTTGATCATATACGCACGGACTGGCGCTAAGGAAGCGCGGATGTTGGCTGGTTGAACGCTCGCCATCGTATCAAACGACTTCTCTGCGATTTTGTCAAAACCTGCAAACACATAATACTTGTCCCATGCACGCTTGTATTCCTGCGTTGTGACGATAGGCTTAGCGTATGAGATTGTCTCACCCCTAACCGCTGCTGCGATGTTAGGCTGCATAGTCTCCACCAAAGTGCTTACCTTTGCACTTAAGTCCTTTCCATGGGCGGTAGCCTGAATACCTGCTGGAGTCTTGAGCTTAGCAGTAAGTTCTCTAACCTCAGCCTCAGTGATGTATTTCGAATGAGATTTGGCCATTATCTTTAACATGTCCTCCATGAGACGTGTCTCAACATATCTGTTTGCAAGCTGTTCGCTCTTTTCTGCAGACAACTTCGGATAGAGGGCAGTGTTGGCCTGAATAAGTGCATTCTTCATGGTGTTCTTGTCGACACCTGCACTATAATACTTGACAAACTCTCTGAGAGCCTCAACATAAGACTGAGACTGCGCCATGGCTGACGATGCACATACTGTCAGTATGACGACAGCGAGGATTCTGTTGATGATTTTCTTCATAACGATAATGTTGTGTTAAGTAATTATTATTCGTTTACATTTTTATTTGTTCAAACTGCAACAAGCGTTCGTCACATTGCTAATGACCTGTGAATGTGACAGTAACGACAGTCCTTTCCTACTTCTCAAAGTACTTCTCGTGCAGCCACTGTACGTACTTTGCGTTGAGACCATCCGAAAATTCATCGTTGTGTGCACGCAATGTCTCCTGCAGTTTAATCATTTTCTTACCCGGCTCCGAATCGTAGACAGATACATAGAAGAGCAGATCTTCCTCCTTTACCGACTCATAGTGAGCGTTGAAGTCGCACGTCGGCATATCCTTCCTCATATACTCCTCTACCCTCTGGCCTTCCTCTTCCATATCAATCGGGAAGTACTGCATCACACCCTTGATAATGTTATCATACACATCCTGACGACTTGACAGTACGGAGTACTTTTCCCATACTTTACAGAATGACTTAGGGGCGTCAACAGACTTTGCATACTGGATTTCGCTCCCTTCGAGAGCTCGACCCAAGTTAGGCGACATCATCTCCATCACCCGCTCCTCAATACCATCGAGCGGATCCCTATTGGCAAGAGCCTTCTGACCTGCCTCCGACATATACATGGCGGTAAGTGAGTTGAGGTCCTTCTCCGTGAGGAGACTGTCAAAATACACGTATAGTACGTCAATGATGTCCTCATCAAATCGCTCCTCCATATACTTCTCGGCTATATCCATAGCCTCCCCCGTCGACAGATCCTCTATTGCCTGCATGGTCATGCCGCTGTAGAGATGGGCGAGTCCATCCTTCTTCAGACCGACACCGTTGGACTCTATAAACGCCGCCATCGCCTTCCTGTATGACTCGGTCTGCGCTCCTGCCGTCAGTGACGTGAGCAGTATGAGGGCAACGACGACGAGTCGTTGTGTGATTGTTGATTTCATAATGTAATGTTATTGAATAAAAGATTGACTTACAAGTCGCCGAAACTGCCAGAGAATGTATCTGCCATTGACATCTTGCCCGTAGATATACCACGCTTCAGCCACTTGACGCGCTGCTGCGAAGTACCGTGGTTGAACGACTCAGGCACCACATATCCCTGCGCCTTCTTCTGCAGATAGTCGTCACCGATGACCTGTGCAGTGCGGATAGCCTCCTCGACGTCGCCTTCCTCAAGAGAGCCAAACATCTCGTTGTCGTGGTATGCCCAGATGCCTGCATAGCAGTCTGCCTGCAGCTCCAGACGAATACTTATCTTGTTGGCTTCCTCCTGGCTCACCCTTGACATCTGCTCGTGAGCCTTGCCGAGAGTGCCCAGCAGATACTGCACGTGGTGTCCTACCTCGTGAGCTATCACGTAGGCGTAGGCGAAGTCGCCGTCCGCTCCGAGCTGTGCCTTCATTGATGAGAAGAATGACAAGTCGATGTATACACACTGGTCGGCACTGCAATAGAATGGTCCCGAACTGCTGCTCGCACCTCCACAACCTGACTGTACGCTGCCGCTAAACAGTACAAGCGTTGGTGGTTCGTAGGTCTTGCCCATCTTCTTGAACTCTTCTGTCCACACGTCCTCCGTGCCGGCGAGTACCTTGCGAGAGAATGTCGCCAGTTCCTCTTCCTGAGCTGTAGGCACGTACTCCCTGCCTCCTGACGGCTCCTGACCTGACATCGACTGAGTGACTACCTCCTGCAACTGCTGCGATGTCAGTGCGTCCATAAACG
>JAZLKQ010000251.1:0-1704 GCA_045597745.1 Bacteroidaceae bacterium
GTTCTTTCCGATAATCTGTGGCAATTCGAGAGCTTGTGCGGTAATTGCCGTCAATGCTGCTGCCAAAGCTGCTAATAGTTGCTTCTTCATAAGATGATAAAAGAGCCCCTCTCCCCCGACCCCTCTCCCCCTATTGGGCGAGGGGAGAGCCCCCTATCCCCCAAAGGGGGCATTCGAATAGAGCTTAGGGAGAAGAGTGTGTGTTATGAGTTTTTTATTTTAATAATCGAGTTTTGTAGTCTGCGCTTCCTCCGTATTTACTTCGCTTTGCTGAGGTAAAGTCCATTGACATCGTGTGCAAAGAGGGTCTTAGGGTCATTGTAGAACTTGACGAAGTCCTCAGCACTCTTCTGCCCAGGATATGGTGCGAAGAAGTGGTTCTCCTTATCATGTGCGTTACGCCAGACGAGTACGTATGCTATCTTGGCATCCTTGAGGCTCTCTGCCAGACAACCGGTCCACCAGTCTGCGACCTCCAGTCCTTCGCATCCTGTCTCTGTGAATGCAGGTACCTTATTGTGCTTGGATGCAAGTGTCTCGAGCAATGTCATCAGCGTCTGCGTGCTTGTCACATAGTCGTTGATTGCTGTCGAATCGGCGTCCTTCTGGCAATATTTGTCCAGTCCCATGATGTCGACAATGTCATCGCCAGGGTAGCGTTCCATGTATTCAGCCTCTCCCTTGATAGGTCCCGCACCTGGAGAGTAGGCATACAGAGCGTTGGTCACGCCCTTGTCATTCATGCGGTCGTATGTCATCTTCCAGAGCTGCTTGTACTGGTCAGGAGTACTGTGGTCCTGTCCCCACCAGAACCATGAGCCGTTGTGCTCATGCCATGGACGGAATATCACTGGTACCTTGACGCCGTATGGAGTCTCAAGCGAAGTGATGAAGTCTGCTACCTTGTCTATCCATGCAAGCATCACATCGTGCTTCTTGCCACCTTCGAGTACTGCCTCCACAGTCTTGGTCTCGATGTACTTGAGCGAATCAGCCACCCATGATGTACCTCCCGATAGAGGATTGTCGAGATGCCAGCTGAGTGAGACGACACCGCCGCGCTCGTACTGATTGATGACTTCCTGACGTATGCGGTCAAATGGCACTCCGTCGAGATTGACAGAGTCTCCGAGCTCGAGATGGCCGAGGTCAAAGCTGATGACGGCAGGGAAGTCGTTGCATACACTCTTGATGTCTGATCGGCAACTGTCTCCACACCATCCGATGCCGTATACGGTATCGTCGTGGTGGCCAAACATGTATCCGGTCTCGAGCTGATGACGTAGGTTGGCAAGGAGGTCTCCGGTGCGCTGCGTACGACCAGAGCCTGCAAGGGGATCGCCAGCCTTTTGCTTGTCGCATGAACATACACCGATAGCGATCGCCATGATGAGCGTTGAGGCTCTGAGTGCACGAAGCAATATGTTGTATGATGTTGACATTTTGCGAATGATGATTAGTCGTATTGGTATTAATTTGCAGTATTATCTAAATATGTGCCAAAGATAGGTATTATTTGCAAACTTCGCTTTGCTTTTTTTGACTATTTGTTGTACTTTGCAAAATTAGTTGTTTTTATGTCGAAAATATTGACATATAATAGTCAATGACAGGATGAAATGCAGTATGGAAAATAAATTGTCAAACGTGGTATACAGAGGCATGAAATGCAACATACGGTCGATGAGCGTTGATCATACGTAT
>JAZLKQ010000252.1:0-3715 GCA_045597745.1 Bacteroidaceae bacterium
GTCAACGAGGTGAGAAATATGCTCCTGAAGGAAATAGAGCCTTTATGCGAAGAGAAATTCAACGGAAGACGTATCACAAGTCCTAACAGAAAGGTCGCTGTCATATTCAATGACTTTGGCGACAACAGCGTAGACCTGTACGTAGTGGTATGGGTTCTCGTGGAACAGAAGATACTCTTTATATGTCGTATAAAGGAACTCATATACAACACGCTCAACAAGCATAATATTGATTTACCTTTCCCTCAAAGAGATGTATACATACGCAAAATCGAAAGTGGCAACAATGACATCATTTAGCCATATAATGACAAAATAATCATTGACAAAGCCACTTTTTCATAAAAATCATTAGAAATAATGAAAAAAAAGAAGGCTTAAAAGCGTGCAGTTAAAAAAAAAGTATTACTTTTGCGACAAATCGTGAGAAACAGACAAAGCGAATAATAAAAAATAAAATAAATCTATGGAAATTAAAAAGTCAAAGAAAGCTGATCTTGAAGGCCACAAAGGTACTGGTCTTTTGATTGGTTACATCGTCTCATTGGCTGCAATGTTTGCAACTTTTGAGTTCACAACTCGTGAGTACGTAGAGAAAGAGCCTCCTATTGTTGCAGTATTTGCAACTATGGAAGAGGAAGTTGTGCCTATCACACAGCCTATCTTCACTGCAGCTCCACCTCCACCAGCTGACGCTCCTCAGGTAGCAGAAATCCTTGACATCGTGGACAACAACACTGATATTAAGGAAGAGAAGATTGAATCTACAGAGTCCACTACAGAAGCTATCTCTGGTCCTGTAGCTCAGGTTTCAGGTCCTGTAGGTCCTCCTATGCCTGTTGCAACTGCAGCTCCTGTAGTAGTAGAGGAAGAGTCTGACGAAAATGAAATCTTCCAGGTTGTAGAGCAGATGCCTGAATTCCCAGGAGGTCAAGCTAAGTTGTTGGAGTATCTTGCTAAGATCAAGTATCCATCAATGGCACAGGAAAACAACATTCAGGGTCGTGTACTTGTATCATTCGTTGTCAACAAGGACGGTTCTATCGTGGATGTAGAAATCACAAAAAGTGTTGAGGCTTCTCTTGACAAGGCAGCGAAGGAACACATCAGCAAGATGCCTAAGTGGATTCCTGGTAAGCAGCGCGGTAAGCCAGTACGTGTTAAGTATACAGTACCTGTATCATTCCGTCTGAACTAATAAGCGTTTTATTACAACTCATCATACTAAACCGCATAATATAACAATATTGTGCGGTTTATTTTATACTCCATAACCTATTTATATCATGTATTCTATCAACGAACTTACCGACAAGGTTAGCAGACACATCGACTCTTTGCAATATGCTCCACAACCAGAAGGGCTATATGCTCCTGTGAAATATGTATTGTCACTCGGAGGTAAACGTATAAGACCTGTACTTATGCTTATGGCATACAACTTATACAAGGATCAGGTTGACGACATTTTGCCTAACGCCATCGGACTTGAGACTTATCACAACTTCACCCTACTCCACGATGACCTCATGGACAGAGCAGACATGAGAAGAGGAATGCCTACCGTACACAAGAAGTGGAATGACAATACTGCTATACTGTCAGGTGATGCCATGCTTATCCTTGCCTACAAGATGATGTGCGAAAATTGTTCACCTTACTTGTATAAGGCTCTGGACACATTTACTCAACCTACTCTTGGCGTATGCGAAGGACAGCAATACGACATGGAGTTCGAATCTCGCAATGATGTGAAGGAAGAGGAATACATGGAGATGATTCGTCTGAAGACGTCCTTGCTTCTTGCATGTGCGCTCAAGATTGGTGCAGAACTTGCAGGAGCTTCCGAAAGCGATGCGAACAACCTTTATGAGTTTGGAGAAAAGATGGGACTTGCATTCCAACTACAAGACGACCTGTTAGATGTATATGGAGACCCAAAAGTCTTTGGCAAGAAGATTGGTGGCGACATCATCTGTAACAAAAAAACTTACATGCTCATCAACGCTCTCAATCTTGCCTCCCCTAACGATAAGAAGCAACTGCAGGGATGGATTGACAGACAGGACTTCGAGGCAGAAGAAAAGATTGCGGCAGTTACCGCTATATATAATAATGTGGGAATAAAAGAGGTCTGCGAAAACAAGATCAAGGAACTATTTGATCAATCTCTGATGTCTCTTGACAGAGTCGATATTGACGATAGCAAGAAAGCTGGGCTGAAAGAATTTGCATTCAAGCTCATGAAGCGTAATTACTAATCATTTGACATTATCATATTATACTCCCATGATAATTGATACACATTCGCACCTCGACGGGGAGGAGTTTGGAGAAGACTTGCAAGATGTTATTGCGAGAGCAAAGGATGCAGGTATCGGCAAGATATTAATACCTAACATTAATGCAGATACTCTACCCAATATCCTCACTTTATGCAAAACACATCCTGACTATCTATTCCCAATGATAGGGCTACATCCAGAAGATGTCAAAGAAGACTACAAGCTCGTACTTGACGCAATGGAAAAGCAACTTAATATCACAAAAGACTATATTGCGGTTGGCGAAATAGGCATCGACTTATATTGGAACGACACATATAAAGAGCAACAACTGGAGGCTTTTGACATACAAGTAAAATGGGCAGAGAAGTATGGACTACCATTAATGATACACACACGAAATGCTCATAGAGAAGTAGTCGAAATATTGTCTTCAAATCATCATAATAATATAAAAGGTATATTCCACTGTTTTACCGGTAGCTCAGAAGAGGCTGAAGAACTTCTATCATTTGACAACTTCATGATTGGCATTGGAGGTGTACTGACATTTAAGAAATCCACTTTACGAGATGTGGTCAAGAGCACAATTCCATTAGAACGAATTGTCTTAGAAACCGACTCTCCATATATGGCCCCTGTGCCATACAGGGGAAAGCGTAACGAAAGTGCATTTGTCGTAGAGGTTACAAGAAAATTGTCTGAAATATTTAATTGTAGTTATGATGAAGTATGCAGACAAACTACATCTAATGCGCTTGCCATCTTTGACAAGATACGTTAAAGGAAGTGTAAAACGGCAAAAATCAGTAAAAAGAACAGACATAAAGGGGCAAAACAGTTTTTTTTTGCGTCAAACGTAAATTTGACTGCATTAAATTTAATTGGTAATAAAAAAATCATTATTTTTGTTGCTGATTTAGTCCAACTCTATTGTAAACAGCATGCGACACGGACAAAGAACGGCGAAACGCAAGCAATAAAGACGAAGGGAGAGATGCTCGAGTGGCTGAAGAGGCACGCCTGGAAAGCGTGTAAACGTCAAAAGCGTTTCGGGGGTTCGAATCCCCCTCTCTCCGCAAATAGTATAAAACAGCAAAACAACAAGTAAAAGAAAATAAAATAATAAATTATTAATCTTAAAATTTCAAACACACAATGAAAAAAGTATTTGCAATTATTGCGATGGTTGGAGTCTTTACTTTCGGTATGACTCAGACAAGTTTTGCTCAGGATGCAGATTCAGTAGCAACAGAGCAGGTTGAAGATTCAGCAGCAGTAGCAGATGACTCTGCAGCAGTTGCTCCAGACTCAGCAGCAGCTGACGTTGCAGAAGCTGAGGCAGCAGAGCCACAGGTTGAGGAAGCTGGTATGTACAAGCAGATTAAGACTAAGTTCATCGAAGGTTCTGCAGGCTTCATGGCACTCGT
>JAZLKQ010000253.1:0-5723 GCA_045597745.1 Bacteroidaceae bacterium
CGGGCGAAAGAAATTGTCCAGATATTATATTAAAGCATCCATTCGATTCCATTTAATATCATTTACATTAAAATGTCCTTGATGGACTAAGATGGAGGTTAAAACAATCTCTGGACAATCTCTCTCTGTCCTATACAAATACCTCGACACTACTTGCCGAGACGTTCGCACCAGAGCTTGTATGCAGCCTTGTATGGCTCGCTGTCAGCCTCTGGCTTGATGGTAGTGATGTGCTTGAGAGTGGCGAATGCCTCGTCATTGTCCTTGTATATGCCGGCACCGATACCTGCACCCTTGGCTGCACCGACCGATCCGTCAGTCTCGTAGAGCTCGATAGTCGCACCTGTCACACTGGCGAGTGTGCGGCGGAAGAGCGGACTAAGGAAGAGGTTGGCATGGCCAGCCTTGATGGTCTTGATCTCCATACCCATATGTGCCATGATGTCCATACCGTATGCAAAAGAGAACGCTATGCCCTCCTGAGCAGCACGGAGCATGTGCGCCTTATTGTGGATGTTGAAGTTGATGCCATGTACAGATGCACCTGGGTTCTCGTTCTGCAATACACGTTCAGCGCCATTACCAAATGGTATCACGCTCAGGCCTTCAGCACCTACAGGCACGCTCTCAGCGAGGTCGTTCATCTCAGCGTAACCGATGCCTTCTGGAGCCACAGTGCGCTTCATCCATGCGTTGAGGATGCCTGTACCGTTGATGCAGAGGAGCACTCCGAGACGTGTAGTGTCGGCTGTATGGTTGCCGTGAGCAAATGTATTGACACGGCTGAGCTTGTCGTAGTTGACCTCGCCCAGCACGCCGTATACGACACCCGATGTACCGCCCGTAGCAGCGATCTCGCCCGGATTCATCACATTGAGCGAGAGAGCGTTGTTAGGCTGGTCGCCACCACGATATGAGATAGGTGTACCTTCGGCTATACCGAGTTCGTCAGCCACAGCCTTGCATACCTTTGACTGTACGGCAAATGTAGGTACGATGTCTGCAATGAGGCTGGAGTCAAAGCCGAAGTACTGCATGACGTCCTTGCTGACCTCACCATTCTTAAAGTCCCAGAACATGCCTTCTGAAAGTCCAGAGATGGTCGTGTTCATGTCGCCACCAGAAAGCTTCATGGCGATATAGTCACCAGGGAGCATTATCTTGTGTATCTTCTCATAGATCTCAGGCTCGTTGTCCTTGACCCATGCGAGCTTAGCCGCAGTGAAGTTGCCTGGCGAATTGAGCAAATGACTGAGGCACTGTTCGTTGCCTATTGCGTCGAAAGCCGCATTGCCATAAGGTACTGCACGTCCGTCGCACCAGATGATGCTTGGACGCAGAGGCTGTCCGTCCTTGTCCACGCATACGAGTCCGTGCATCTGATAACTGATACCGATCGCCTTGACGTCTGCAGGCTGTGCGCCCGTCTGGTCCATAATCATCTTAGTGGCAACCTTGAGGTTTTCCCACCACATCTCTGGTTCCTGCTCTGCCCAACCAGCCTTGACTGCAATGATTGGTGCTTCCTTCTCTGGCCAAAAGGCACTTGCTGCACATTTGCCTGACTCGATCTCTACGAGTGAAGCCTTTACTGATGATGTGCCGACATCAAATCCTAAAAGATACATATTTATATATTATTTATTTATTAATAATCGATAATCTCACCCGTCTCTTCTCTCCCAACCAAGGCTCTATCACAACTACCCTCGCCCTAAGGGGGGGGGAGAGGGGTCGGGGGAGAGGGGCTCCTTACCCCATACACTTCTTGTATATCTTGCGGTCAAACTTGTAGTACCTTGCCGCACGATGACTCACTCCCTGCTGTTTCTCGTCGAGCGGTACGACGTACGGCATGGACTGTATCTTCTTGTGGAAGTTGCGCAGGTCGACCTTTCTGCCGAGTATCACCTCATAGACGGACCTGAGCTGAGCCACCACAAACTTGCGCGGCAGGAGGTCGAAGAGTCTTGAGGGGTCGAGCGTAGCCATACGGTTGATGGCGAGTACTGCCTCCTGGACTATCTCGTTGTGGTCAAACGCCATCTTGGGCAAATCGCTCACCGGCATCCACCTCGCCTCGTATCTGTGCTCAAGCGGCTGATACTTCTGGTCAATGCGGAGGAGCGAGAGGTAGGCGATGGTCACGATGCGCTCGATATGGTGGTCGAGGCGGTGGAAATGCTCGAGCCAGACCTTGTCGTTAGGGTCTGCAAGGCGTGACGCACCGCCAAACGCCTGAAACTGTACCATCTTGACCTGCACGAGTCCCGTCAGTTGCTTGAGCACTCTCTGTGCAGCCTCATCGAGGTCTTCGTCCATATTGATCAGACTGCCCGGCAGCTTGTAGTGGTCGGTCGCACTGTCGCCACCGCTCTCGCACTGACGTACCACAAGCACGTTGAGTTGCTTGCCGTCAAATCCGAGCAGTACACAGTCTACGGAGACGTATGGATTGACCAACCTTTGCTGTTCCATAATGGGAATATTTCTATTTAATATACTTTATAGTACAGCGAATATCTATCCTTAGACCACTAATCTCTCGAATCTCTCGAATGTGGACGGTTCGTTTGATTGGCTTCGCTGAGCTAAAGGTTCGAGCAATTCTTGGTCTTTTTTATAATTTGCTCCCTATTGTATATTGTTCTTGTTTCTTTTTGTTATCAACTGCAAATTAAGTTTTTTTCTTTGTAATCACAAAATAAATACCGAGTTTTTTCAACATTTTGAACAAATTATTTATCAAAGACTTATCATCACTCGAAGTACGGTACAAAGACAGACACCTTTTCGTACAATATACGATTACCCTTATCGTCAGGACGATGATAAGCACATGTAGTGGAGACATCACCTCGACACTATTGTATGAAGCGTAAGGACAGAACAAATACTTTTGAACACCCAAGCGGTTGATGCAATTTTCAACATACGTATGACGAGCCTTCAACATACGTATGACGAGCCTTCATCAAGCGTATGACGAAGGCGCAACGACCGCATGTCACATTTCGCACATTTATTCGTGTACATATTTTGCACAATAACAATATTTTCATACCTTTGCACTGTTGAGAAATAAGAAGATTATTAACTACAGACCATGAATAAGATTATCGCATTAGTACTCATCGCTGTCCTTTGCACCATACAGGCGCAGGGCAAGGCGAAACGAGACCTGTTTCCAGACGGCACCGTCATACCAGAGTGGTTCCGTCAAGTAGAATCTACAGACATCGGCAAGCTCGGCAAGGCTTACAACATACGTGAGCATGGCATCATGCCGGGCACTGCCATACAGACCGCCGCACTGCAGGCACTCATCGACCGTGTGGCGGCTGACGGCGGCGGCGTCATCGTCATACCAGAAGGCACATACTGTTCGGGAGCGCTATTCTTCAAGCAGGGCGTACACCTGCATCTGCAGGAGGGAGCGGTGCTCATGGGTAGCGACGACCCAAGCGACTTTCCCGTCATGGACAGCCGTATCGAGGGAGAGAACTGCAAGTACTTTGCGGCTCTTGTCAATGCTGACGGGATAGACGGATTTACCATCTCTGGCAAGGGCACGATAGACGGCAACGGACTCCGCTACTGGAAGGCGTTCTGGCTCAGACGCAGCTGGAACCCTCAGTGCACCAACAAGGACGAGCAGCGACCACGACTGGTCTTCGTCTCTCATTCCAAAAATGTGCAGATAGACGGCGTGACGCTGCAGAACTCGCCATTCTGGACTTCGCACATCTACCAGTGTGAGAATGTCAAGATGCTCAACCTCAGGATACTCTCGCCTGCCGAACCTGTCAAGGCTCCAAGTACGGACGCTATCGACATCGACGTATGCAAGAATGTGCTGGTCAAGAACTGCTACATGGCGGTCAACGACGATGCCATTGCTCTCAAGGGAGGCAAGGGACCATGGGCTGACGACTTCACCAAGAATCCGGGCAACGGAGGCAATGAGAATGTCATCATCGAGGACTGTGAATACGGATTCTGCCACGGTTGTCTCACGTGCGGCAGCGAGTCTGTGTACAATCACAATATCATACTCCGACGTATCAAGGTCGACAAGGCTAACAACCTCCTATGGCTCAAGATGCGTCCGGACACGCCTCAGCGATACGAGTATATCACTGTCGAAAACATTACAGGCAACGCCAAAAACTTCCTCCTCGTCAGGCCATGGACACAATTCTATGACCTCAAGGGACGCAAGGACGTGCCTATGTCATACTCTGACCACATCACGATGAGGGACATAGACTTCGAGTGTGACGTATTCTTCAACGTAGAACCAAACGAGAGTCAATATCATCTCTCCAACTTCACTTTCGAACGTCTCAACGTCAAGGCTAAGAAGGGAGACTTCCATCCTGAGTATGTCGAGACTTTCAACGTCAAGGACGTGAAGGTAAATGAATAAATATTATCACTTATGAAAGCAATTACAACTCCAAACGCTCCTGCTGCAATCGGACCTTACAGTCAGGGCATCAGTGCCAACGGCACAGTATACGTGAGCGGACAGCTACCTATCGATCCTGCAACAGGCGCATTTGCAGAGGGTGGCATACAGGCAGAGGCACGCCAGAGCCTTACCAATATCAAGAACATACTCGAAGCAGAAGGCCTCACGATGGCTAACGTGGCTAAGGTCACTGTACTACTTGCAGACATCAACGACTTTGCCGCTGTCAATGAGGTATACGCAGAGTTCTTCACCGAGCCATATCCAGCACGTTCTGCATTTGCCGTAGCCGCATTGCCAAAGGGGGCAAACATCGAGATCGAGGCTATCGCAGTCAGATAAGGATAAGGACAGGGTATATTAGCACAAGATCCATTGATTGTGCCATCGGCATATTACCTATTTAGAAGTGTATGCTGATGGTACTGCTAATGGATTGTGTACCAACAGGTATATATTTACCTAAAGATTATAGACAAATAACATAAACATGTACTTACCATCAGAATGGCATAGACAGGAGTTTGTGCAACTCACATGGCCTAACGAAGATACCGACTGGGCACCAGTATTACACGACGCATACATCTGCTACTATCATATAGCTCGCGAGATAGCCTCACGTCTTCCGCTGCTCATCGTTGCGGCAGACGTGTTTGAAGTAAAGCATCTCATAGAGAGCGGAATAGAGGGCGACATCGATGCAGAAGACCGCATGGCACAGGAAGACATGCACAACATACACTACTTCGAATGCCCGATCAACGACACATGGGCAAGAGATCATGGCTTTATCACACTACTTGACCAGGACGAACGAGTGCTCATAGACTATTGCTTCAATGGCTGGGGAAAGAAGTTTGCCGCCAGTCTTGACAATCAGATCAACGCTACCCTACACCGCTCATCTACCATAAAGGGCAAGTACATGTCATGCCTCGACTTCGTGCTTGAGGGCGGTAGTATCGAGAGCGACGGACGCAGCACACTGCTCACCACAGCATCATGCCTCCTTGCGCCCAACCGCAACCAACCACTCACACGACAGGACATAGAGGCTCGACTCCTCCGTGACTTGCACGCCGACCGACTGCTCTGGCTCGAGCATGGCTATCTTGCAGGCGACGACACCGACGGGCACATCGACACACTGGCAAGACTCTGTCCTCAGGACACCATCTGCTATGTGCAGTGTACGGACCAGGAGGACGAGCATTACGAAGAGCTCTCGCTCATGGAGCAGGAACTG
>JAZLKQ010000254.1:0-4161 GCA_045597745.1 Bacteroidaceae bacterium
GCACGCCAAGTTGCCCCTCGGAGTATTCTTGGAGTTGGATATAGCCTTCCTGAACAACTCAATAGCCTCTTTGAAATAGCCTCTTTGTACCTTGTTTAACGCTCTCGTTTCAAGCGAAATGGCATTGTTTGACCCTTCGAGATAATCACTGTCGTACGTACCATGTATGACATAGACAGCGTATGTTATATACCCATACATAGCTTGGTGGCGTATATTGCTGACTTTAAATAGTGATCCTGCAAACTGCTTTGTCTGCTCTAACATCTCGGCAGATTCGTCTGCAACACAACGCTTAGCAAGTTGTAAGACATACTCTTGCTGACTGTCTGACGAACTCTTGGCTACAATGCCCTTGACAAGTTCCTCAAACGGATAGCAAATCAATGCTTGCAATGAATATTCATCAAGGTTTACATCTTGTTTGCCCTTGCCTTTGTCATTAAGATTAAGATATACAAGCCTTATGCATTCTCTGTATTCAAAGTCACAACCCCAATGAATTGTCGTGGACAACTTCTTGTACAACGTCCGTCCTTCCTTTGCAAGATATAGTGCAATAGGTAAGATACGTTTGTGGTGGACCATATAATTGCTCGAATCGTAGCTTGGGTGCGTATCGTCAATATACAGTAGTGCCTTAGAATACAAGTTTTGGGTATACTGCTCAACATCCAGTTTCTTCATACGGAACATCTGCCGTATTATGTCAAACTTACTGTATCCATAATATGAATGTGTACCAATGTATGCATACGCACAGAGCACTGCACGCTCATTGGGAGATAGGGCAGTAAGAAAAGAATAACTTATCATTGTGTATATGAGATTAATAACTCATCATAATAAAGTCTTGTCGGTAGTCATCAATGAAAGGCATGACAAATCAGGTGACATGGTCACAATCCGATGCGATCGACCGCTCTGTCTACTTGCGAGGATAGCCCACAGGATTGTTCATGATAGGGAGCTCGTTGTCTGATAGACATAACATCTTCTTGATGCCCTCCACGTCCATGGTAGCTCGTGGAACGGTAGCAAGACCTGATGCCGCACAGTAGAGGTTGATGTTTTCTGATACTATACCAGCATCTACACAGCCCATCATCAATGCGTTAGTGTCGTTGCTTCCAAGCTTGTCAAACTCTATTACCATAAGCAGCACTACAGGAGCCTGAGCAGCAAATTCCTGTTTGAATCCTCCTGCCTTGCCTGCCATGAGGTCACGACAATCCTTGTATACTATTGGTCTGAGCTCATTCTTAACGGGCAGATACTCGTATACACCCTCTTTGTCAAACACATAGAGAGTGATCTCACGGCAGTTGCGTGCAGTAGGAGCGGTACGATGATCCTTGTCTCTTGACATGCCACATGCAGCCCAACATAGGTTGCTCAATGCCTGCTCGTCAAGTGCCTGGTCTGAATACTCGCGTACAGACTTGCGTGACTGAAGTGTCTGCATCATTGAGAGAGTCTGTAGATTCATGTTAGGCGCAGGGAGCTTGATGTTGATAATTTCCTTGCTTTTGTCCTGAGCGTTAGCTGCTACAGTTGCCATTATCATTGCGATAGCGAGCAATAGACGGTTGATCTTGTTCATGATAAATGTTGGTTTGATTAGTTAGTATTAGTTGATAATAATATTTCTATGCTTAGTCTGAATAATATGTAAGTGTATATTTATGCTTTGGCAATGCAAATGCAAAGTTACACATTTCTGTCAATATACATACGATGAAATGTGGAGAAATACGCCTCAAGCAGTCTGCAATCCTATACCTTATATATAATATAGGGAAATGCTCCTCACTCTACACCTCTGACAATCCTATATGTCCATCATGATATTCTTTCGGAACTCCATCGGGGATATGCCGGTCTTGTTGCGGAAAAAGCGCGTGAAGTGGTTAGGATAATTAAATCCGAGCAGTTCCGCCACTTCGTTGATAGACAGTCGTGAGTCGGCTATGAGCGACTTCGCCTTTTCGATGATGCGGTTTTGTATGTATTCCTGAGCAGTAGTGTGCAGTTCACGCTTGACTAAGTCGCCGAAGTAGTTGGGGGTAATGTGAAACTGGCTTGAGCACCATGCGACGGTCGGCGGGCCGAGACGCTCAGGCAGTACGCTCTCTGGCGAGAGGTACTCATCAAGCAAAGCACTTAGTCGGGCGACAAACTCCGAGTTTCGCTTCGTGCTGGTGTCAAACTGTCGTTCGTAATATCTCTTGCAGTAACTGAGCAGCTGACCAATGCCGAGACGGAGCATGTGGCCAGTCAGTGCATCGTCTGCCGCATGTAGCTCTGCATTGATATTGGCATAGCAGTTGAGCATCACCCTGCGCTCGCTCTCATGCAGTTCGAGCGCTTCGTGTACCTTAATGTCAAAGTAGTCAAACATGTAGAAATCTCTCCCCAGACCTGTATTTACAAGAAATTCGGGGCGAAACGCCAGCATCCAGCCACGTGGATGGACAGAAGGGTCGAGATTCATCGACACCACTTCGCCCGGGCTGAGAGTGAACATAGTGCCTGCCTTGTAGCGTATGGCATGACCTCCCTTGAGCAATACTCCAAAGTCTACCTCCATGAGGACTACACAGTACATATCGAAGTCTGTAGGAACAAACAACGACAGGTCTGCTCTCGACAAGTCGCCGATGCTGACCATCGGATGGTATGTCTTCTGATGAAAGTACCTGTTGTACTCATCTATATCTTTTACTTTTACTACCATAATAACGGGTATGTAATTATGGTACAAATATAATGTTATCTTTTTAATTACAGGTAATAGTGGTATGGAATATTGGTATGTAATATGCGTATATGTAATAATGGTATATAGTTCGGTAATATATTTATACCAATATTCATGTACGTTCGATAAATTCGCAACGTTAAAAGAATAACATCATACTAACAATACAAAACTAATACAATGGCAGTAAAATTTTATCAGAGTGAGAATCAGGTTCCACTCGAGATGCACAAAGTGCGCATGATCCAGAAGCTCTCCCTTCTTCCTGTAGAAGAGCGTCTCAAGAAGATACAGGAAGCTGGTAACAACACATTCCTCCTTCAGAACAAGGACGTATATCTTGACATGTTGACTGACTCTGGTGTCAACTGTATGTCAGACAACCAGTTTGCAGCTTCATTCCAGGCAGACGATTCATATGCAGGTTCAGCAACATTCCTCCGTGTGCAGAAGGCTATCAAGGACGTATTCGGCTGTGACTACGTACTTCCTGTACACCAGGGACGTGCTGCAGAAAACATCCTTGCAGAGGCATATTGCGCTCCTGGCAAGGTGGCTATCATGAACTTCCACTTCACTACAACCAAGGCTCACGCTACACGTTGCGGTGCTACAGTAGAAGAGCTCGTTCAGCCTAAGGGTCTTATCCCTCAGAGCAACGACCCATTCAAGGGTGACTATGACCTCGACCTCCTCAAGAAGCGCATTGACGAGATAGGTAAGGACAACGTAGCATACGTACGTGTAGAGGCTGGTACTAACCTCATCGGTGGTCAGCCAGTGTCTCTTGAGAACATGCTCGCCGTAGCTGACATCTGTCACGACAAGCAGGTGAAGTCAGTACTTGACGCATCACTCCTCCAGGACAACATCTACTTCATGAAGACACGTGAGCCACGTTGCAAGTACATGGAGGTAGGAGAGATCTACAAGCTCCTCGCTGATCGCTTCGACATCATCTACTTCTCTGCACGTAAGCTCTCATTCTCTAAGGGTGGTATCATCTGCTCTAAGGACGAGAAGTGGTATAAGGAACTCCAGACATTTATCCCTCTCTACGAAGGATTCCTCACTTACGGAGGTATCGATGTTCGTACTATGGAGTCTATGGCTGTAGGTCTCTACGAGAGCCTCGACATGGACTACATCTCACACGGACCTGAGTTTATCAACTACCTCGCTAAGGAACTCGACGCTTACGGCGTGCCTGTAATCCTTCCTCCTGGTGGTCTCGGATGTCACTTGAACGCTGGTGCTTTCGTTCCTGAAATGCCTCATAGCCAGTATCCAGCAGCAGCTGTTGGTGCAGCTCTCTACATCGCCGGTGGTATCCGTGGTATGGAGCGTGGTACAGTTTCTGAGCAGCGCGAACCAGACGGCACAGAGCGTTACGCAGAGCT
>JAZLKQ010000255.1:0-5349 GCA_045597745.1 Bacteroidaceae bacterium
GCTATGCGTCTCAACATCCCTGCAGTATTTGTTAGTGGTGGTCCAATGGAGGCTGGTAAGTACAAGGGTGAGAACCTTGACCTTATTGCTGCCATGATCAAGGGTGCTGATCCTACTGTTAGCGATGAGGAACTTGCGGAGGTTGAAAATCGTGCATGTCCAGGTTGTGGTTGCTGTTCTGGTATGTTCACCGCCAACTCAATGAACAACCTTACAGAGGCAATCGGCCTTTCTCTCCCTGGCAACGGTACAATCCTTGCAACTCATGTCAACCGTAAGGAGCTCATGAAGGAAGCTGCTCGTCAGATTGTCAAGAATGCTTTTGCATACTATGAGGACGGTGATGAGTCAGTACTTCCACGTAGCATCGCCACTCGTCAGGCATTCCTCAATGCTATGACACTTGATATTGCGATGGGTGCTTCTACCAATACAGTGCTTCACTTGCTCGCTGTTGCTCAAGAGGCAGGAGCACAGTTTGAGATGAGTGATATTGACTCACTCAGCCGTAAGACTCCTTTCCTCTGCAAGCTCGCACCAAACGCTCAGAAGTATAGCGTACAGGAGTGCGGTCGTGCCGGTGGTATGATGGGCATACTCGGCGAGCTCGCCAAGGGTGGACTCATCGACACCAGCGTGAAGCGTGTCAATGGTCATACACTTGCAGAGGATATCGAGAAGTATTCAATACTCAAGGAGGAGGTCGATCCAGAAGCAAAGCGCATCTATTCTTCTGCACCAGCTAATGTGTTCTGCAACAAGCTTGGCGTTCAGAATACCAACTACGAGTCGCTTGATACTGACCGCGAGACAGGTTGTATACGTGATATCGAGCACGCATATACTAAGGACGGCGGTCTTGCTGTACTCTTCGGAAACATTGCTCAAGACGGTTGTGTAGTCAAGACAGCGGGTGTCGATGAGAGCATTTGGCACTTTGAAGGTCCAGCTGTTGTGTTTGACTCTCAGGACGATGCCTGCGAGGGTATCCTTGGTGGAAAGGTAAAGAAGGGCGACGTGGTCGTGATCACTCACGAGGGTCCTAAGGGTGGCCCAGGTATGCAGGAGATGCTTTACCCAACATCATATATCAAGTCAATGCACATGGGTAAGGAGTGTGCCCTCATTACAGACGGACGATTCTCTGGTGGTACATCAGGACTCTCTATCGGTCACATTTCTCCAGAGGCAGCAAGCGGTGGTAATATCGGCAAGATTGTTGACGGCGATATCATCGTGATTGATATTCCTTCACGCTCAATCAATGTAAAGCTCAGCGACGAAGAACTTGCAGCACGTCCTCAGCAGCCACTTAAGCGCAACCGTACTGTAAGCAAGGCTCTCCGTGCATACGCTCAGAGTGTGGCAAGTGCTGACAAGGGTGGTGTGAGAATTATTGACTAATGCATAATGCCTCTCTTGTAGTCACCGTAGATGTAATGATGAGTGGGCAGAGGAGAGGGATTCTGAATTAAACATAATACAAATGAATAGTGAGAAAATAACAGGCGCAGAAGCGCTGATGCGTGCATTAGAACATGAAGGCGTTGATGTACTCTTCGGCTATCCAGGAGGTTCCATCATGCCGACATACGATGCACTATACGACCATAAGAGTTCGCTCAACCACATACTCGTACGTCATGAGCAGGGTGCTGTCCATGCAGCACAGGGCTATGCTCGTGTAAGCGGTAAGGTTGGTTGTGCAATCGTGACAAGCGGACCGGGAGCAACTAATACTATTACAGGTGTAGCTGACGCTATGATTGACTCTACACCGATGGTGGTTATATGCGGACAGGTAGGCGTAGCGATGCTTGGTACAGATGCCTTTCAGGAGGTAGACGTAGTGGGTGTGACTCAGCCAATAAGCAAGTGGAGCTATCAGATACGTCGTGCAGAAGATGTGGCATGGGCTGTAAGCCGTGCATTCTATATCGCAAAGAGTGGACGCCCAGGACCTGTAGTGCTTGACTTCGCAAAGAATGCTCAGACAGGTACTGTAGAATATAAGCCAGCTAATGTGGATTTCATCCGTAGCTACGATCCTTATCCACATATCAATAAGGATGTCATAGCAACTGCTGCCAAGATGATAAACGATAGCGTCAAGCCATTTGCACTTCTTGGTCAGGGCGTAGAACTTGCAGGAGCACGTGAAGAGGTATGTGCTTTCTTGGAAAAGGCTCAGATACCATTCGGCTCTACATTCCTCGGACTTAGCGATATGCCTTCAGACCATCCCCTCAACAAGGGTATTCTCGGTATGCATGGCAATCTCGGTCCTAATGTAATGACCAATCAGTGCGACCTCCTTATCGCAATCGGTATGCGATTTGATGACCGTGTGACTGGCAATCTTGCAACTTACGCTAAGCAGGCAAAGATTATTCACTTTGACATTGACGCGTCTGAGTTTAATAAGAATGTAAAGGTCGACCTCGCAGTTCATGGTGATTGCAAAGAGTCAATCCCTGCTGTTACGGCACTCATAGATGAGGCGAAGCATGACTCATGGATTGCCGCATTTGATCCATACGCAGAGAAGGAATATAATAAGGTAATAGACAAGGCGATCAATCCAGGCGAAGGTCCTCTCCTTATGGGTGAGGTGGTTCGCAAAGTGAGCGAGGCTGCAAAGAATGAGGCGATACTTGTCACCGATGTCGGTCAGAATCAGTTGTTCGCTTGTCGATACTTCAAGTTCACAAAGCCACGTTCGGTAGTTACATCTGGTGGACTTGGTACTATGGGATTTGGTCTGCCAGCAGCCATTGGTGCCACATTCGGCGCACCAGACCGTACTGTTTGCCTCTTCTGTGGTGATGGCGCTCTGCAGATGACTATTCAGGAACTGGGTACTATCATGGAGCAAGGCGCACCTGTCAAGATCATTTTGCTCAACAACAACTTCCTCGGCAATGTTCGTCAGTGGCAGGAGATGTTCTTCCAGCGTCGCTATTCATTCACTCCAATGGTCAACCCAGACTATGAACTGATAGCAAAGGGATATGGACTCAATGCCAAGACTGTAGTAGAGAGAGCAGACCTTGACGCGGCTATCGAGGAGATGCTTGCTACTCCTGGCCCATACCTCCTACAGTGTGCTATCAAGGAGGAAGACAATGTCCTTCCAATGACACCTCCTGGGGCAAATATTGACGAGATGCTTCTTGAAGTATAGTAAGTAATGAATAAGACGTTCGGAGGTCAATGTGGCGAGTGTACATCGTGTGGCAAATGCGATAGGGTACTCAGCAGAGGCATAGCTCCGCAAATAGAAGAAATAATAGATACTCCAGTTATGGAACAAGACAAAAGTATAAAGCTCTATACCTTTATTATATATTCAGAGAATATTGCTGGTCTTCTCAGTCAGATATCAGCAGTATTTACTCGTAGGCAGGTCAATATTGAGAGCCTTAACGTATGTGCATCAAGTACGCCAAATGTTCACAAGTATACTATAACAAGTTACTGTGACGAGCCTATGGCTATCATGCTCACCAAGCAGATAGAGAAGAAGATAGATGTACTTCAGGCAAGATATTTCTCAGACGACGAGATCTTTATCAACGAGACTTGTCTGCTTAAGGTCTCTACACCTGTCATGCTCAACAACAAGGATGTAAGCCGCATAGTACGTATGCACAATGCTCGTATCGTTGAGGTCAACCCTACATACTCTGTAGTAGAGAAGACCGGCATGACCGAAGAGATACTCTCATTGTTCAATCAACTCAACGAGATTGGTGCGGTACTCCAGTTCGTACGTTCTGGTCGCATCTGTATCACAAAGAGCTATATAGAGCAGCTCGACAAGTATCTTGCTGAGCGAGAGCAGGAAAGGGTAGAGCAGAAGTAGAGTATGTTACCAAAGATAGAACAGACACGTTTTGTCGTAGATCCATTTCATACAGACTTCTCCGGTGCTCTCAACTATGAGACGCTCGGCAAGCATCTGCTCAATGCGGCAGAAAGTCACGCTTGTGGCAGAGGGTTTGGTATGAAGGCAGTCAACGATGCGAGTTATACGTGGGTACTGTCTCGTCTCACTGTTGAGATGGAGTGTATGCCAAGTGTATACGAACCTTTTGTACTGTCAACATGGGTCGAGAACTTGTATCGTACATTTACCAACCGCAACTACAGCATCAAGTCTCCAGACGGCAAGGTGTATGGATATGCTCGTAGTATATGGGCGATGATAAACTACAATACACGTCAGTCGGCAGATCTGGAACAACTGCATGGCGATGCTTTTGCTCCTTACCTGTGTCCTGACGAACCATGTCCGATAGACAAGCCAGGTAGAGTGCGTCCGTTGGCAGATGACAAGTTTGTTGCCACTATAGATACCCACTATAGTGACATAGACTACAACGGGCATGTCAATAGCATCAAGTATATCGAGCACATCTGCAACCTGTTCTCTCTCGACCATTATCGCTCCTACAGGCTCAGGAGAGTGGAGATGGCATATATGGCAGAGAGTCATTTCGACGATACATTGTCCTTCTTTATGAATCAGCGTGATGCGCTTACGTACGAAGTCGAAATAAGAAGGAATTATGTGCCAAATACAGACAAGGGAGAGGCTGTAGTGCGTTGTTTGCTTATTTTTCAATAAAATACACTCGCTATATAGGCTTAGTTTGTAATAAATTGACTATCTTTGCAGTCGATTTGGTAAAATAGTGGCTAATAATTGCTTAGAGTAATTGCAAATTGTAATTTGCCCCACAGATATTAGTCATTACATTTTAGTCACAAGACGATAATTATATAAACCCGTTGCGTTTGTCCTGACGACAGAGCAACAATAAAACAAGAATACTAAAATGGCAAAAATGAATTTTGGTGGCGTTATCGAAGAGGTAATGACACGTGAAGAATTCCCACTTGAGAAGGCTCGTGAGATTCTCAAGGATGAGACAATCGCAGTTATTGGTTATGGTGTACAGGGTCCTGGTCAGGCTTGTAACCTTCGTGACAATGGCTTCAACGTGATCGTTGGTCAGCGTCAGGGTAAGACATTCGAGAAGGCAATCGCTGACGGATGGGTACCAGGAGAGACTCTCTTCTCTATTGAAGAGGCTGCTGACAAGGCTTCTATCGTAATGTGCCTTCTCTCAGACGCAGCAGTAATGTCTGTATGGCCAACACTCCAGCAGTATCTTACTCCAGGTAAGGCACTTTACTTCTCACACGGTTTCGCTATTACATGGAGCGACCGCACAGGTTGTGTTCCAGCTAAGGATATTGACGTTATCATGGTTGCACCTAAGGGTTCAGGTACTTCACTCCGTACTATGTTCCTAGAAGGTCGTGGTCTTAACTCTTCATACG
>JAZLKQ010000256.1:0-4213 GCA_045597745.1 Bacteroidaceae bacterium
AGTAAGCACCATCAAGGGCATACACAAGGAGCATGGCATAGACGAGCATACTATCGAACTCCTCCCAGCCACTCACGAAGCCACCGGAGAGATGCTTCACGCCAACGGCTATATAGACCTCGTCATACCTCGAGGCAGCAAGCGCCTCATCAACTTCGTACGTCAGGAGGCATCTGTGCCAGTCATAGAGACAGGTGCCGGTGTATGCCACGCATACTTTGACAAGGACGGAGACATAGAGAAGGGAGCAAAGATTATCAATAACGCAAAGACCCGTCGCGTATCAGTATGCAACGCTCTCGACTGCATGATTATTCACGCAGACAGACTTGGAGACCTTGTATCGATCGCTGCGCCGCTCAAGGTAAGTGATGTCGTAATATATGCTGACGAAGCCGCATACGCCGTACTGTCCGGCAACTACCCTGAGCAACTGCTCAAGGTGGCAGACGAAGAGAGTTTCGGCACAGAATATCAGGCTTACGCCATGGCCATCAAGACGGTGACAAGCGACGACGAGGCAATTGCACACATACGCAAGTTTGGCTCTGGACATAGCGAATGTATCATCACAGAGAACGACGGTACTGCAAGCAAGTTCCTACGTCAGGTCGATGCAGCGTGTGTATACCACAATGCCCCTACCAGCTTTACCGACGGCGCACAGTTTGGTCTCGGTGCGGAGATAGGCATATCTACACAGAAGCTTCACGCACGTGGCCCTATGGCTCTCGAAGAGATTACTACCTACAAGTGGCTCATACATGGCGACGGACAGGTCAGACCTAAATAGAGATTATTATTAACCACTAATACATTTCAAGACAATGAGTAAAGAATTAAAAGGCACAAAGACTGAGGCTAACTTGATGGCAGCTTTCGCTGGCGAGTCACAGGCACGCAACAAGTACACCTACTATGCCTCAAAGGCAAAGAAGGAAGGTTACGAACAGATAGCAGCACTCTTCCAGGAGACTGCAGACCAGGAGAAGGAGCACGCCAAGATGTGGTTTAAGCTCTTCCATGGCATAGGTAGCACTGCAGACAATCTCAAGGACGCTGCACAGGGAGAGAATGATGAGTGGACTGGCATGTACCCAACAATGGCAAAGGAAGCTCGTGAAGAAGGATTCGAGGACATCGCCAAGCTCTTCGAGATGGTTGCTCAGGTGGAGAAGGCACATGAGGAGCGTTACAAGAAGTTGCTCGCTAACATCGAGGGCAAGATGGTATTCTCACGCGATGGAGACTGCATCTGGCAATGCCGCAACTGCGGTCATCTGCACTTCGGCAAAGAGGCACCTGCAGAGTGTCCTGTATGTTCACACCCACAGGCATACTTCCAGCTAAAGCAGGAGAACTTCTAACGTTCACATCCCGAGATACAATCAAGGCGTGTCACACTACTGCGACACGCCTTAATTATTAGCGTTTCTTTAAGTAAAGCCTTTAGACTTGTTGCGTGGTCCTCGTTCTATATTAGAGGCAGCCTTCACTGCAAGCTGCTCGTCTGTAGTGGGCTCGTTCCACCATACAGAGCACTCAGGATAGACCTTACCCGAGATCTGTTCCTTACTGGAAATGCTTAGTGCACTCCACCATTTTGTCATTTCCACTTCAGCCTTCATAGATTGAATAATATTAAGTTAAACAATTGTTATGGGGCAAAGATACAAAAAAGAACTAACTGTCAACATTTTAACACGATTATTTTCTCCTCAAAACGAAAATAACACGTAAATATGACCACTTCGGCACTAAATGCCGGCAAAAAGTCAGCATTTAGCCCATTATCAGACGATTATGCCCATATCTCACCTGTATGCAGACAAGATATGGGCATAATGTATAGTTGGGTATACTTGCGCCAATCCTAATAGTATACCTTTACGGTCTTGCCGTTGCTCATCTTGACAATGTTGAGCCCCTTCTGAGGACCATCAAGACGCAAGCCGGAAATATTGTAGTACTCCTTCGCTACAGCATTAGACTTGTCCGTCCAGTCACTCTCTACCTTGTCTACGCCGACACTACCATCAGGAGTAAATGTCACGTTGTCGATAAGCATATCCTTGCCAGCCTTATTGGTAATGGTAAGGTTGTTGATACCTTTTGTTGCTTCGGCTGTAAATGTAGCATAGTCCCACCCCGAGCCTGTCGCTTTTATGTTGAGTGTCTCAGAGTGCGAACCAAATGTCACGGCAAGAGTTGATGCCACAGCTGACTGATACTTCACGCTGATGGTATAAGTACCTGGGAAGTTGATCTGCGTAGGGTTGCGCAGAGAGCCTTGAGTGTTTGTACCCATCTTGACGAATCCCATAGCAGCATGTCCCTTGATGGAACGATATGCACCCCACGAGTCATTCCACGCATCTGTCACACAAGCCGTCACATTCTTATAGTCCATATCCTCCGCCTCGATGATCAGGTCACCATAGTAGTTGCCTGGCTGTAGTGGGAGATCTGTCAATGGAGTCACGTCTACATAGTCGTCAAGCAGATCCTGCTGTTCTCCCTTGCAGTCTATCCTCAAGTCGAGCGGACCATTGTGTATCACCTTGCAAGTGTATACGCCTGTAGCGTCATCCCATGTGGCAGACACTCGACCCGAACACTCCGCGCGCTTCGTCAGCACATATTCTGGCTGTGTCTTAGCACCTGTAATGGTGATGACATCTATCTGTACGGATGTGGTGTCCGAACGATAGTTGTTGAGATAAAAGTCGATGTGGTCTTCATATTCATGCACAAGACCGCTGCTAAACTTTGCAAACTGCAGATTCAGCTTCTCGCAGCTGTTGTACTGCAACGGTATCTCTGCCGATGCTGTAGTCTTGGCGTTGAGGTATGAGTATGGATAGTAGCAAGTGAGCTGATTGTGATGACGAGCCACGAAGAGGTCGCCTTTGCTCACTTCGGGATATAGTCTATTAAACTCTTCCACCTTGGCAGCCTGGTTTGCCCACCTTATGTTGCCGTTATACGACGTACGAGTTATCCTTACTGGTACAGACTTAGCAAGCTCATCATAGAGAGAGATGACCACAGGTATAGCCTGGTAGCGACCGGTCTTCTTATAGTAGAGCATGTTGTCCATACCGTAGCCATTGGACTTGTTAAACGGATCTTGCTGCTTATACAGGCCATCGTAGAGATTGTCCGGAGCAGCATACGCATTGACCTTGATAGAGGTATTGTCCTGCGACTCAGTCACGTTGTTCATCATGAGCACCTTGGTACGCCCTATGACCTCCTCTCGGCTTGGTATGTGTATAGTGCCGTCTATCACCTTGCGGAACATATCTACCCAGATATTCCTGAAGTTAGGATATGTCGTCCAGTTGCGCCTTGTATATCCATCGACAGTCGTGCGGTTGGTCTCATAGAAGTCCTCTGTCCATATCAGTTCAGGTCCATCCCATACACATGCACCGTTGAGTGTCATCTGTTCGAGTACCGGAGCTATACCTACCGCACCTGGATACTTATAGTTGCCGTCCTTTCCGAGTATTGTTTCTACTGCGCCATTCCAGCCACAGTTGTCGTATCTTACGCCATAGTTCTTGCAGAGACCTGAGATAAATGGACCTATCGTCACGCTCTCATTGTTGTACCAGCAAGAACTTGTTGTGTACTTGTAGAGGAACAACATCGCCTCTGGATAGTCACGACACGCCTTGAGGAAATTGGCGTTTCGCTTGAGCATACCGCATGGATTGAGCGGATGAGACCATATATTACCACAGAAGCTTATTGTAAGAAATCCACCATACTCATGGTGCATCGGCACGAGCTTAGAGAAGAGTTCGATACGTGATGCCTGTGTACTTGAACTCTTGTCACCACGTTCATCAAAGCCCCAGAACTGCTCCGCATAGTTCCATCCGAGGAAGTTCTTGTACTCCTTGAAGAATGATTCGAAGGTCTCGAGGTCATTGTCCTGAATATGTGTATGACCACCAGAAGCAGGCTGACAAGTAAACCACATATTGTTTCTGCAGCATACAGATGCCCAAGACTTGTACGTCAGGACAGCATTCTGAGGCTTCTTGTACATGTTGACCTCTGTGTCATACTGGCAAGACAGAGAGAGATTGAGGCATACGAACGGCTTGATATCCTCTGGTATGAGGTCAATGATCTTCTGAGGATCAGCATTGTTCCACACGTCGATATGTATCATCCACATAGGATGCCTGTTGTCGATCGG
>JAZLKQ010000257.1:0-3159 GCA_045597745.1 Bacteroidaceae bacterium
TCGTTGAGTGCGAGAAGCAGAGCCAGTCTGCTCAGCTTGACGGTAACATGAAGTATATGGTAGACTGGGCGACATACCACAAGTGGACACCACGCAATGGCGTCAAGACTCGTGACGCTGACGACTACTGCTGCTGTCAGACATATCTGTACCTTGTGGAGCAAGGTGTAGAGGGAGCAAGCATGGAACCAACTATCCAGTGTATGGACAATCTCCTGTCTATCGACGAGAGCCTGAATGACTGGACATGGATAGACGCCATACAGATGGGACTGCCAGTGATGACACGCCTGTCTCGTATCAAGGCTCTTGCAGGCGAATCCGATGCCGAGCGATATGCAGAGCAGGGGTGGAAGATGTATGAATGGGCTCGCAACACGTTGGCAGGAGGCTTATTCAACGAAGCCGACGGACTGTGGTGGCGTGACAAGGACTTTGTGCCTCCATACGTAGAGCCAAATGGTGAAGACTGCTACTGGAGCCGAGGCAACGGCTGGGTATACGCTGCATACGTGAGAGCTCTCGAGAATGCAATGCTTGAGAGTGCTGACGGCTCATGGAAGCAACTACCATACGAGAAGCACTTTGACCAGTACAAGCGTGACTATGTGATGATGAGCGAGGCTCTGCTCAAGTGTCAGCGCAAGGACAAGTTCTGGAATGTGAGTCTGCATGACGACAGCAACTTCGGTGGAAAGGAACTTACTGGTACATCACTATTCGTCTATGGTATGGCATGGGGTATACGTCACGGTATACTCGATAGGAAGGTCTATCTGCCTGTTGTCGTAAAGACATGGAAGGCTATGGTCAAGCAATGTCTGCACACTGACGGCTTCTTGGGATATGTACAGGGTACTGGTAAGGAACCGAAGGACTCTCAGCCAGTCAACTATACTCATGAGCCAGACTTCGATGACTTCGGACTTGGTTGCTTCTTGCTCGCTGGCTCGGAGGTGTATAGACTCAAGTGATAGCAATTAGGCACAAGTTATAAAAGAACACGAATCTGACGAATACATCTGCATTCGTTACCTTTGTGGTCGAATAATAGAAGAACACGAATAGCACGAATCAAACGAATCTTTAGATTGTCGAAGACAATGCACCCACATTCGTTAAATCCGTCAAATTCGTGGTTAATGAATAATAATTATTTGTTGTACCAAAAAGTATTTCATTACCAATAATAAAGTAAACTATTCGCTGTGCCAATAGCATATAATAACATCAACTCAAGTGATACGGTCTGCATATCAAGATGTGCTTAACGTATATACAAATCAACAACAAACGACTAACAACACTCGATTGACAATGGACTTCGCAGTTACTAATGCTCATTTCGACAATACCCCTGCCAGACACTATAACTTTAGTAGGATAGGTGGAGGCTTTGTCTTCCTTCTGCTTGTTCTTATGTTGTGCGCTTCGTGTGACGACGGCAAGGGTAAGAAGACTGTAAGTACCAGCAGGACGGCGGGGAGTGCTCCGTACGAACTGCTTGTCGTTACCAACAAAGACTGGTTGAAGAGTGATGCAGGCGAGCCGTTGAGGAATATCATAGAGTCGCAAGTGCCAGGATTGCCACAGGCAGAGCAGAACTTCAGGGTGACTACCATCAATCCCGAAGGATTCAACAATACCTTTAAGGTATATGGCAATATACTGTTTGTCACTATTGACAAAAAGTATCAGAAGGCTGAGATTGGCATCTCATACGACGTGTACGTGCATCCGCAGATAGTCATGCAGGTACATGCACCTGACAGCGAAACGTTTGCTCAACTTATGGAGTCCAATGGTGAGGACATTATACAGAAGTTTGTTGATGCAGAACTTGCACGTGAACGCCAGTTCCTCTCACGCAAGTACAGTGGTACTGTCATGAGGCAGGCTACGAAGCAATTTGGATATGCCATCAATGCGCCAGAGGAGATCACGTCTCTAAAGGTAGAGAAAGACTTCTTCTGGTCGTCAAGCAATGACAATACGCTCAATGTCTGCATGTATACATATCCTTATCAGTCTGAGCAGGACTTGACCATCGATGGATTTCTCCAGCATCGTGATGCATTCATGCGTCAATACATACAGGGCGAACGTGAGGACCAGTACATGACAACGCAGGAGAAGCTGATAACGTCTCGCAACATCGTAGTAGACGGGCAGACGATACAGGAGGTACGTGGATTGTGGGAGATGGAGAATGACGCTATGGGCGGCGCTTTCGTCAGCTACTCTCGTCTCGATTCAGTCAGCAATACCGTTGTGGTGGCAGAAGGATTTGTTTATGCTCCAGAGAAACAGAAGCGTGAACTGATACGTGAGCTCGAGGCTTCGCTGCAGACCATGAAGAAGATTAACAAATAGTGTTGATGTGCACCATTAGCAGAATATATATATGCGAAAGGTGCTCATCAATGTTTTATGCTAATTATAACAAAAACTAATATACCGTATGAAAAGACTTATGACCTTATTAGCCGTATTGGCTATATCGTTATCATCCACCATTTATGCACAGACCATCGACCTTGCGGGCGACTGGCAGTTTCAGATAGACCGCAATGATGTAGGCGTGAAGGAAGAGTGGTATTTGCCAACTAAGCAGTTGGACGACAAGATCGCACTGCCGGCATCTATGCCCGAACGACTCAAGGGCGATGATATCAGCGTTGATACAAAGTGGGTAGGTTCGCTCTATGACAGTAGCTACTTCTACAATCCGTATATGGAGAAGTATCGTAAGCCAGGCGAGATGAAGCTCACCTTCTTCCTTACTCCAGACAAGCATTACGTAGGTGTGGCATGGTACAAGAAGAGCGTCACACTTAGCGCTGTGGACAAGAAGAAGTCATACACCATATACCTCGAACGTCCGCACATCGAGACTACTCTGTACGTCAATGGCAAGAAAGTCGGCGTGAGAAACAGCCTTGTTGTTGCTCATGAATACGATGTGACTCCATATCTCAAGCAGGGTGACAATGACATTGCAATCAGGATAGACAATCGCATAGAGACTGTAGGAGTAGGGCAGGATAGCCATTCGGTGACAGACCAGACACAGGGCGATTGGAACGGTATTGTCGGCAAGATGGAACTAAGAGCAGCTGATGCACTTAGGATTGTGGACTGCCAGGTGTACCCTGATGT
>JAZLKQ010000258.1:0-4442 GCA_045597745.1 Bacteroidaceae bacterium
GCACATTCCAGCGTTCATACGTAGAGCAACTTTCCGAGACAAAGAACTATGGAGCCAATGCAAGTCTTCGTTATCGCAATGCCCTTCAAGCACTCTTTGCCAGCATCGGTTTCAGCTTCCGTCGCAGTCATGACAATCAGATCTACGGTTACAATTACGAAGGTGGAACAAGTGTTATACAAGCCGTCAATCAGCCTACTGTTGCAGACAGTTACGGTGTGAATGGAGATGCAAGCAAGGGCTTCGACTTCCTACGCTCTACTGTCCGAGTATTCGGTGGCTACAATCTCTCAAAGAGCGAACGACTTATTGCCAGCAACCTCTATCAGTTCAATGCCCAGTCGCTTAGCTTCGGTGGTTCACTCTCGTTCAGTCCGTTCGAATGGATAGGCATAGTTTGTGGTTGCGGATTTGCCAATAGTCGCAGTTATACAAAAGGCAATGAGAATGGTTCAACAGCTGTTCGCAGCAACACTCAGCGACTCTCCATGAGCATCTATCCTACTAAGAAACTCACCCTCACCCTTTCGGCAGAGGACAACTACAACAATCTCACAGATACCAATCGCCACGCATGGTTTGGTGAAGCCAAGGCAAAGCTGAAACTGAAACTCGTTGACCTCGAATTGCAACTTAACAACCTCTTCGACCAGCGTCAGTACACTCGTGTCAACTACAGTGGACTCGACATTTATACCCAAACATCGCAGTTGAGACCAAGAAATGTGGTCATGAGCGTAAGGTTCAAATTATTATAATTTTATACTACATTATGAATACAAAAGATATAGATGGCAATATTGGAATGCCAGACATAGACAAAGAATGGAAAAGATTTGAAAATGAAGTTATACACAAGAATACGCCACCCACCAAGCGTGCAAAACATGTTGCGTCATGTGATGGTCTGGCTAAAGAACAATAACTTGTATATATTGTCTTTTCATTGTTAGTCTGTTATCTCTCAAAATGCAGAACTAATAAGAGGTTCTCGTAAATATGTTGAAAAAGTGCAAATAACCTTTTTGATAATTAAAAAACAAATGAACATGAAATATTGGTTTTTTCTTGAACCACATATCTATGTGAGTTTCAAATCAGATACAATTCTTCTTTATGATACACATACAGGTAAAAGCCTATATGTGGACTCTGCATCATGTATAAGTATTGTAAACAAAATATATGAGGATGATAGTCTTGGTAGTATAGAATTGGAAGGATTCAACCTTGAAGAAATTGAGTTAAAGGAGTTTGTAAATGCTGTAGTTGGGAACGGAATGGGGAAATTGCTTGATCAGCACGAACACCCAGTAAAACCAGTCATACTTCTTCCTATTCTTTCTCTGAATTTTGATGTGGACAAATTCAAGGATAAGGAAAATGCGGACTTGTTCCTTGCCAGAGACATTAGCAAATACCTGCTGGACGTCAACATCATCATGAACAATTCATGCGAGCAGCAGTGTCCTCATTGCAAGAACTATTGTAAGCAGTTCTTCTGTTGCTGCAAAGAACAGACTTCAAAGTGCCTCTCGGAGGAATCACTGACAAGTCTGCTGAGACAAATCAGCTATTTCCCTGTAAGAACAATAAACATTACAGGTGGCAACATTTATGATTACAAATATCTGGAAGCTTTCAATGTATCAAATGAAGATGGTAAAAAAGCATTCAACTTCTACATCCATTATGAGAACTACAAGGAGAATACATGCATAGATAATCAAAAGCTACACCTGATAGTCAATGCACCCTTGAACACAAGCCGATTGAAAGAAGTGGACTCTCTTGTCAAGGGAAAAGACGTGAAGTATCATCTCATTATAGAGAACGAGGAGCAATATGAAGAACTGGAATCTACTATAACAGATCTTGGAATAGAAGACTTTGAAATACATCCTTATTACAATGGCATGAATCTTCGTTTCTTCGAAGAGAATGTATATCTGTCAGAAGAAGATATTATAGCCAATCCAATTTCGATGCGAGAGATTTTCCGAAATCAGAAGCTCAATGCCAATTCATTCGGCAGTTTGTATATTCTCCCAGACGGATCAATTAAGGCAAACCTCAATGCGCAAGTTATTGGGCACTTGGACAAAGACAGAATCATTGATGTCATCAGTTCTGAAATGAAACTGAATACAGCATGGAGACAGGTTCGATCTTCTGAGCCTTGCAAAAACTGCGTATATCAGTATTTATGTCCCCCTCCATCAAATTACGAGAAGGCACTGAACAGACAGAATCTTTGCTGTGTCCAAGGATAAACACCAATTCATCAAGCCCCGCGCACATACCTGCCTAACATCCACACATCTTTTTAATATAGCATCTATTCCAAAAAGATATAGATATAAGAGCCGAGCCGAAAATACAGAAAAGACAATGAAACAGAAAGTTAGAAAAGTTGCAGATTATCTTCTCCTGCGTAGCAGTCATATTCAGGAGATCGGACTCTTCCATGGCAAAATGGGAGTTGCTGTAGCATTATATATGTACTCTTTCAAATATAATGACAAGCTAATGGAAGAATACGCGTGGGACTTGTTCCAACAGGTGTATGACAAAGTGCATATTGACATGCCAGTCGGACTTGAAACAGGACTTGCGGGAATAGGCTATGGAACTACGCTTCTCTACAAAAATGGTCTTGTCAGTTGCGACCTTAATGAAATCCTTATGGATGTTGACTCCAAGATAATGGAGAGAGACCCACGCAGAAAGACTGACCTGTCCGCTCGTACAGGACTGGGAGGCATACTCCAGTACATCGCGCTCAGACAAAGCACAGGCGAGCCATTGCTTACTTTCGACAAGCAATATCTCACAGAACTCAATCATGCAGTAGCCAGTCATCCAAGCCTGAAAGCATTGTGCCAGCTTCGCCAAACCACGGATCTGCTTGCACGCCCACAGTTCAGTATTGACGAATATATCGAAAAACCTCTTGGCATTGACGATGGCAGCGCCTACTTCATAATCAATGACTATATACATAACGGAAATAGCATCAACTCATGACACATATCTTCATATTCAATAACGCCAGCCGAGCTGCCAACTATGGCATAGGCACATACGTCAGACAAGTCTCTGACGGACTTGCCGTATTGCCAGACTACGACGTGTCATTTGTTGAGATGCACGCAGACACCAAGGAGTTCGCAATAACAGAAGACAATACAGGCAAACTCCACTATCAGATACCTGCGATGATGTCTGGAGTGGAGAATGAGAGCTATTGCAGAAGCATATACTACTTCCTTGCCAGGAACATAGAATCTGCGATCAGAACAAAGGCAGGCCAAGAGGCAGAGACAGAACACAAGATAGTCTTCCAGTTCAACTATTTTCAGCATCTCTCATTAGCCTCATTGCTCAAAGGACAGTTCCCTGAAAGCAGGATAATACTCACCGTTCATTACCTCTCATGGTGTTTCGAACTTAAAGGCAACCTCTCCAAGATGCGAAAGATTACCGCAAAGGGATATATTCCAGCCGATGACACGGAAAAGGGAGTCATGGCAAGCATCCAGAACGAGAAGGCCTTCATGCACCTTGCCGATGAGGTTCTTGTGATGTCAAGAGAGACAATGAACATCGTACTCAAAGATTATGAAGTGTCCAGAGACAAACTGCACCTCATCTACAATGGCTTCAACAATGAGCTCGTAACTCATAACTCAAAACTCATAACTCGCAACATCCTCTTTGTCGGACGACTGGACGAAATCAAGGGCTTGAAGTATCTCATTGATGCGTTCGTTTCCATTGCACCAAAACATGCAGATGCAAATCTTGTTATTGCAGGTGATGGTGATTTCCAGCCCTATCTCGCACAATGCAGAAGTTTGCCAAACCGTATCACATTCCTTGGCAAGCTACAAAGCGATGAAGTAGACCAGTGGTACAAGACCGCCTACATAGGAGTTATGCCATCCTTCCATGAGCAGTGCAGCTATACAGCCATAGAAATGATGCGTCATGGCATACCTGTGATTGGAACAGACTCAACTGGACTCGGAGAAATGCTTGACAATACGCCAGAACTACGAGTACATATCAACGAAGATGAATTTGACGAAAAAGCATTCACGGAACAGATAGCTCAAAGGATAGGCAAGCTTCTAACTGACGAGGACGAACATAAGAGAGCATCAGAGGCTGTCAAACTATTATATACGGAAAGATATCGCATGGCAGACATGACGGAAGGAATACAGACTTCTGTACACTCATCTTTTAACAGAAAAGACTATGTTATTTCTGCTGACTATCTGAAGTACATGGATGCTCACATGATGCAGCTTATCAACAAGCATCCTGATATAGACTGTGATTTCTTCGGACTAAGCGGTATAGGAATATATCTATGGTGGCGCATAACCCAACTTGCAGAAATCAAGAACGAAGAATACCAGCTTACCCTGTTGCAG
>JAZLKQ010000259.1:0-4211 GCA_045597745.1 Bacteroidaceae bacterium
AGGGCTGCAGTAAAACTTGGTGTTGACCACGGGCGTATCTCGCCAACTGCAAATGGCGAGTCGGTTGAGTCACTGTTGAGCAAATTCAAATTCATCAAGAATGGAAAGCTCACCAATGCTGCGGTTATGCTATTTGCCAAGGACACCGGTGATTATTCGCAGTTGCTGCTCAGGATGGCACGTTTCGCTGGTACCGATAAGAATGAGTTTATCGACAACCAGAGGGTGAAAGGCAATTTCTTCGACCTTCTGGATGCTGGTATGGAGTTCGCCTACAAGCATCTGAATCTGGGAGGCAAGATTGTCGGCCTCCGGAGGGCAGACAAACTGGAGATTCCGATAGAGGCCTTGCGAGAAGCGCTTATTAACTGCATTTTATGTAAATGTTTACATAAGAAGGAGTATGTAAAGTCTTTCGTTATGTCAACATCTGCAACAAATAGGAAAAATGTAGCCTGAATATCAAATAAGTACAATAAAAACTTTACATAATGGCTTTACATAATATATTAGTATAGGTAGCCCAAACAACCTACTATTTATATTATGCAACAGTCAAAACTAACGGATGTACGGCTTCGTGTGGAAGCCTATCTGCGTACGATGATGTACAAGGATTCGTGTATCAAGAGGTACAACCACACATGGGATCATCTGGCCGACTATATGGAGGCCAACAGTAAAGAACTCTACAGCCGCGAGGTGGGAGAAGCCTTCCTTGGCGAATGGCACGAGGGAAAGTCCTACAAGCAGCTAACACACCGTCAGCAGGAGCGCGTACGCCACATAGACGTGCTCAGCGACATGACGGATTACGGAGAGGTGAAGCGGAGCCACCTTCAGCCAAAGGTAATAACATACGATGGCGAACTTGGGATTCCATTCACCGCCTTCATCGAAGAGCAGAGCCACTTAAAGGCTGACTCAAGCGTCCAGCGCTATAAGGAGAGGATATACACCCTGTATGCCTATCTCGCAGACAACGAAAAGACGCTTGCCGAGTTTAAGGTGAGCGATGCAATAGCGTTCCTTGACATATTGGACAAGGCAAAGAATCCGATTGACAGAGACAATACGGTCATCTCCATCCGAGTGTTCTTCCGCTATCTGTGCGCCAACAGACTGCTGCCGGACAACAGAGAGTGCCTGTGGATGGATGTTTACAAGATAAAGGGCAGCTTTCGCAAGAAACTCCCATCCATATACACGGAAGACGAAGTCAATGCGGTACTGGCTGCCATAGACAGGACACATCCTCAAGGCAAGCGTGACTATGCCATGACCTTGCTTGCAGCCCGCTATGGCTTGCGTATCTCTGACATCATAGGTCTGCGATTCTGCAATCTCGAATGGGAGAGCAACCGAATCTGTCTCGTGCAGCAGAAGACGGGCAAGAAGGTGACGCTTCCATTGTCAGAGGAGGTGGGCAGCGCCATCATTGACTATGTACAGCATGGTCGCCCTGACATAAAGAGCCCCTTTGTGTTCATAAAGGCGCATGCGCCATACGGTCCGTTGAAAGCCAATGGACTGGGGGCATATCTCAGTGACTGGATGCGTGCAGCAGGAATCAACTCAACCGGCAGAAAGCACGGGCCACATGCATTGCGCCACAGCCTTGCAACGAATCTGCTCAGAGTGAACCAGCCGATACCTGTAATATCGGAGATACTCGGACACTCCACGACAGAGAGCACCACGGTATATACCCGTGTGAGTGTGGATATGCTACGTCAATGTGCCCTTGACGTGCCTTTTGTCTCATCTTCTTTCTATGAGAATCTGTATGGCTAACCGTATTCCCAATCACGGCATTTATGCCCAGCTGATGTCGGAGTACGTCAGCCATAAGCGCTCGCTCGGTTATAAGATGGAAGAGACGGAGGAACGCCTCCGCCGCTTTGACCAGCTTACAATAGACAGAGGAGAGACTGAAATAGGTATAAGCAAGGAACTTGCAGATGCATGGGCAGAGCCCTTTCCGATGGAGTCTGACAATAGTCGGTATGGTCGGATAAGCATACTCAGAGGCTTCTCTTCCTACTTGCAGATGATTGGATACACATCGTATGTGCCACGTCTGCCAAAGCACAGAAACTGTTTCGTGCCTTATATCTATACACGACAGGAAATGAATGCCATCTTCCGCGAATGTGACAAGCTTACGGTAGTAAGGCGTTATCTGAACTCAACGAGATGTGTCATGCCGTGCCTGATACGCATGCTTTATGGAACAGGCATCCGTATAGGCGAGGCTTTGAAGCTCACACATGGCGACGTGGATTTTGAGCATGGAGTGCTGAAACTGAGGGAATGCAAGAACGGGCAGGATCGTATAGCTCCAATGTCACTATCTCTCAGAGAGATATGCAAGGATTGGGTGGCATACAAACAGAAGATGAACTTGCCAGTAACGGCAGAAAGTCCTTTCTTTACAGCAGCAAACGGGCATCAGTTTCCTGCTGGTACTGTGTATGAGACGTTTCGTGCAGTACTACAACGTGCAGGTATTGGCCATGGAGGCAGAGGCGTGGGTCCTCGACTGCATGACCTGCGGCATACATTCTGCGTCAATGCGCTTGTGAAACTGACGGAAGAAGGACAGGACTTGTATTGCTCTCTTCCTGTATTGATGACCTACATGGGGCATCAGTCGCTCGAAGCCACAAACCGCTATGTGCGTCTGACACAGGAGATGTACCCACATCTGCTGCTCAAGATGGACGAGGCGTACAAGTGTGTGTTTCCAGAACTGGGCAAATCAATGGAGGAAGACGGATATGAAGACGACTGATTTTGCCAAAAGCCTCACTGATTTCCTTGGAAGGTATCTCTCTACGGAATGCGGCTACTCACCGAATACGATAACGACATACAGTTACACATTTACGCTCTTCATTGAGTACATGAAGGAAGAAGAGCTCGTCAAGCCTGCGAATCTTACACTATCAGAGATAACCAAGGCTCGGATCCTGGGTTTCTTAAAGTGGCTTGAGGACGAACGAAAGTGCAGTGCATCCACCCGGAATGCACGTCTCGGTGCACTTCATTCATTCTTCAGCTATCTGCAATACCGCAACGTGGAAGGCTTATCCAAATGGCAGGATATACTCTCCGTCAAGACCAAGAAATCACCAGCCCCCGAAATGGCCTATCTGCAGATAGAGGCACTCAGACTGCTATTACACCAGCCTGACTTGAAGACCCGCAAGGGAAGACGTGATTTCGTATTGCTCGGATTGATGTACGACAGCGGATGCCGAGTGCAGGAGCTCATAGATCTTACGCCATCAAGCCTGCGATTTGACGAGACTGCAACGGTACGGTTGCATGGCAAGGGTGACAAAACAAGAATCGTCCCGCTGTCTGTAACTCAGGTAAGCAACTTGAAAAGTTACATGGAAGAAGAACGGCTGAATCTGCCAGAGAACCAGTGCCGGCTTCTGTTTCCTAACCCTCAAGGAGGTACACTCAGCCGTATGGCTGTGCTGAACATCGTGAAGAAATACGTCAACAAGGCTAAGGCAATTTCTCCCGATCTCTTCCCCGATGACATCGGATGCCATAGTTTCCGTCACTCAAAGGCGATGCACATGCTTGATGCAGAGATAAATCTGGTTTATATCCGAGATTTTCTCGGTCACTCCTCTACCACAACGACTGAGGTGTATGCCAGAGCGAGCGAAAAAATGAAGCAGAAAGCCTTGTCCAAGCTGAATCCCGGAATTGTACAGGAGGGTAAAACCTCATGGCAAGAAAACAAGGACCTGCTCAGCTACCTCAAAAGCCTACAGACAAAGTACTGATATGCGATTATATTATGTAAAGTCTGTCAGATTTTTTATGTAGCTAAATGATTGATAAACAGAAGTAAGTTATATATGAGCAACAACAGACTTTACATAACGAAAGACTTTACATACGCCTGCACACACCGTACATATACAGACAACGGCAGCGTACAGGTGGAGTTGTATCCAGACCGCCTCGAAGTGTCAAACCCCGGTGCACTTCCATACGGGTTTACCATTGACCAGCTTACACAACTTCACAATTCGAAGCCTTCCAATCCGATTCTTGCCCACCCTGTTTATCTGGCAGGATATATTGAGAGAATCGGCACCGGCACTCAGGACATCGTTGAAAAGTGCGTTGAGGCCGGCCTCCCGACGCCGGAGTACAAGCAGGACGGCACAGGGTTCAAGGTGGTG
>JAZLKQ010000260.1:0-2726 GCA_045597745.1 Bacteroidaceae bacterium
GTTATCCGCACCATCATGGATGAGTTGCAGCGTATCGACGGACACCTGCTCTATCTGGGATGTTATGCACAGGACCTCGGCGCCCTCACTGCTTTCCTCTTCAATATGCGTGACCGTGAGTACGTGCTCAACGTAATGGAGGAAACAACTGGTGGCCGACTGATTCAGAACTACTACCGCATCGGTGGTCTGCAGGAGGATATCGCTCCAAACTTCCAGGAAGAGGTCAAGAAACTCTGCACATATCTCAAGAATAAGCTGCCTGAGTATGTCAACGTATTTGGTGACAACGTAATCACACACCAGCGTCTCGAGGGTGAAGGCGTCTTCACAAAGGAGCAGTGTATCGACTACGGAGTTTCAGGTTCCAACGGTCGTGCCTCACAGTGGGCTAACGACGTACGTAAGAACTATCCATACGACGCTTACGACAAGGTTGATTGGGAGCAGGTAGTACTGGATAACTGCGATGCACAGGATAGATATTATCTTCGTGTAAAGGAAATCGAGCAGTCAATCAAGATTATCGAGCAGCTCATCGACAATATCCCAGAAGGTGAGTACTACATCAAGCAGAAGCCTATCATCAAGTGTCCAGAGGGACAGTGGTACTTCGCTGTAGAAGGCACCAGCGGTGAGTTTGGTGTTTATCTTGATTCACGTGGCGACAAGTCTCCATACCGCATGAAGCTGAAGCCAATGGCACTCAACCTCGTTGGTTGCCTTGACGAGATGCTTCGCGGCTCAAAGGTGGCAGACCTCGTGGCAGTAGGTGCAGGTCTTGACTATATCATTCCTGACATCGATAGATAATTCCATTTACAATTAGACAATTTACGACCACACTCCCGTGCGCCTGAATATAATATATAAGGTATAGGCAGTGATAGGAAGTAGATTGAGAAAATAGTAAATTAAATTGTAAATAGTAAATCCGTAAATAGTAAATTAAACTATGTTCGACTTTCAAATAATATCATCATGGTTCAATGACCTCTTGCTCAACGTCATCGGTTGTCCAAGCTGGCTTGCCATCCTTATTGAATGCGTAATAGTAGGTCTGCTCATCATTGTGGGCTATGCATTACTCGCTATCGCATTGATATTTATGGAGCGTAAGGTCTGCGCATACTTCCAGTGCCGTCTCGGCCCTATGCGTGTAGGTCCATGGGGATTGCTTCAGGTATTTGCCGACGTACTCAAGATGCTCATCAAGGAGATCTTCTTCGTGGACAAGGCCGACAAACTCCTCTATGCTCTTGCTCCAATACTTGTTATCATGGGTTCTATCGGTGCTTTTGCATTCCTCCCATGGAATAACGGTGCAGTTATTCTTGACTTCAATGTCGGAATATTCCTTTACACAGCTCTCTCTGCCATAGGTGTCATTGGTGTGTTCCTTGCTGGTTGGTCTTCCAACAACAAATACGGCGTGGTATCTGCTATGCGTGGTGCTGTACAGATGATTTCATACGAGATGTCTCTCGGTCTCTGTCTCATCACTGCTACCATACTCACCGGAACAATGCAGGTTTCTGGTATCGTTGAGGCACAGAGTGGTCCATTCGGATGGTTGATATTCCAGGGTCACATCCCTGCTATCATCGCATTCCTCATCTTCCTCATCGCAGGTAATGCCGAGGCAAACCGTGGCCCTTTCGACCTTGCAGAGGCTGAGTCAGAGCTTACAGCCGGTTACCACACAGAGTATTCTGGTATGGGCTTCGGCTTCTACTATCTCGCAGAGTTCCTCAATCTCTTCATCGTAGCAGGTATGACATCACTCGTATTCCTCGGTGGTTGGTGCCCTGTTCACATTGGCATTGAGGGTTTTGATGCTGTAATGGATTATATCCCAGGCATCGTATGGTTCCTTGCCAAGGCATTCGCTATGGTATGGCTCCTCATGTGGATTAAGTGGACTTTCCCACGTCTCCGTATCGACCAGATACTGAACCTGGAGTGGAAGTACCTCATGCCACTTGCACTCCTCAACCTTGTACTGATGACTGTTTGTGTAGCATTCGACATCGTTGGTTCGCTTTACGCTGGCATCGCTGTTGCGGCTGTCATTGCAATCATCGCTGTTGTCATTGTAGCCCGCGCTATCAAGTTCCGTGCAGCATTTGCTAAGGACCAGAAACTCGTAGGTGCAGACATCGCTGTCAAGAAAGACAAGTAAGGATAAAGCTCAACACGTTAAATTCACAACGTAACAAGTTAAAATGGCTAAAAACAATTCATATTTCGGCGGTGCGATAGCAGGCATCAAGACCCTGCTCACGGGTATGGATATCACTATGGGTGAGTATGTCACCTCTAAGATAACCGAGCAGTACCCAGAGAACCGCAAGACACAGCATGTGGCAGACCGTCATCGCGGCACACTTGTCATGATTCACGATGAGAATGGCAAGAACAAGTGCAGCGCATGTACTCTCTGCGAAAAGGCATGTCCAAATGGCTCCATCAAAATTACGTCAACAATGATTACTACAGCTGACGGCAAGAAGAAGAAGCTCCTGCAGGATTACCAGTACGACCTGGGTGACTGCATGTTCTGTCAGCTCTGCGTCAACGCATGTAATTTCGGTGCCATCAAGTTTGTAAAAGATTTCGAAAACGCAGTATTCAGCCGTGAGGCACTCGTACAGCACCTGAACATCGCTCCTACAGAGGAGGAGATGGCACAGTATGCTGAGAATGCCAAGGCTGCAGCAGCGAAA
>JAZLKQ010000261.1:0-14626 GCA_045597745.1 Bacteroidaceae bacterium
GGTAAGGTGCATGAAGGTGATGACATGACCAACTCGGACCGTGGTTCTAAGGAGCGTGTTGCTCAGCTGTTTGCTTGTGCAGGCGCTAACCGCATCAAGGTAGAAGAGATGGTTGCCGGAGATATCGGCTGTACTGTCAAGCTTAAGGATGTGCGTACAGGTAACACTCTCGTAGGCAAGGATTGTGAGAATCGATTTAACTTCGTCAAGTATCCTAACCCTAAGTATATACGCTCTATCAAGGCTGAGAATGAGGCTGACACAGAGAAGATGATATCTGCTATACAGAAGATGAGTCAGGAGGACCCAACATGGATACTTGAGCAGAGTAAGGAGCTTAAGCAGACAATCATCAAGGGTCAGGGTGAGTTCCACCTGCGCACTTTGAAGTGGAGGCTTGAGAATAACGAGAAGATCAAGATACGTTTCGAAGAACCAAAGATACCATATCGTGAGACTATCACTAAGGCTGCACGTGCAGACTACCGTCACAAGAAGCAGTCTGGTGGTGCAGGACAGTTTGGTGAAGTGCATCTCATCGTTGAGCCTTATTATGAGGGTATGCCTGAGCCAACTTCATATAAGTTCGGCAATCAGGAGTTCAAGATCAACAAGAAAGGTGAAGAAGTTGTTGAACTCGACTGGGGTGGCAAGGTTGTATTCATCAACTCTGTAGTTGGTGGTGCTATCGATACACGCTTCATGCCAGCTATATTGAAGGGTATCATGAGCCGTATGGAGCAGGGACCTCTGACTGGTAGCTATGCACGCGACGTGAGAGTCATCGTATATGATGGTAAGATGCACCCAGTAGACTCTAACGAACTTTCATTCATGCTTGCAGGTCGTCACGCATTTAGCGAGGCGTTCAAGAATGCAGGTCCTAAGTTGCTCGAGCCTATCTATGATGTCGAGGTATTTGTACCAGGAGATAAGATGGGCGACGTGATGAGCGATCTGCAGGGACGTCGTGGTATGATTATCGGTAGCGAGAGCGAGAGCGGATATGAGAAACTCATAGCTAAGGTGCCTCTCAAGGGACTTAGCAATTACTCTACAGCGCTCAGTAGTATCACCGGTGGACGCGCTTCGTTTATCATGAAGTTTGCAAGCTACGAACTCGTACCAACCGATATACAGCAGAAGCTCATGAAGGAGTTTGAGGAGCAAGAAAAGGACGATGAATAATCATTAAAGTTTTTATATTATCAAATAAATAGCCGGCATTTGTTAAAATGTCGGCTATTTTATTGTAAATTTATAAAATATTTTACGATTATTGTACGCTGGTATATGCCTTTTTGTCTATTTTCGCATATCAAACAAAAAGCAAACAAATGAAGAAGTCAACCATAGTAATGCTTGCAGTCGTAATGGGAATCTCCTTTGTGAGTCTGTTGTCATTGCAGATGAGCTATATAGAGGAAATCATTACGATGCGTAAGGCTCACTTTGATGAATCTGTGGGTCGTAGCCTGTCGGTAGCAGCCCATGAGCTTGAGGTCAAGGAGGCAACCATGTATCTGGAGCGAGGTAGCGACGCAATGAGCGGTATAGCCACGGCGTACGACTCGGTGTATGTGAGCACAGACTCGTCGATCATACAGCGTACTCACTCTGTAACGGCTAAGGACGGCAGTGTGTATTCGACTCGCGAGATTATGGCTAACACCAATCTTTCGGACAAGTATTTCACGAAGCGCAGCAATTCTGCTCTGCCTGATAAGTCGAAGTCGCTACAGGCTATCATGAACGAGAGGTATGCTTACGAGCGTGGAGTTGTCGACGAAGTAATATACAGTATACTCTACACATCAAGTGACCGTCCGCTCAAGGAGAGGGTAAACTTTGAAGAACTTGACCAGAGCATCATGGCGGCTTTGTCCAACAACGGCATCGACCTGCCATATCACTTTGAAGTGACTAACAGTAGCGGGCAGGCCGTATATAGATGCCCTGACTATACAGACGATGGCATTGAGCATGGTTTCAATGAAGTGATATTCAAGAACGACCCTGTACAGAAGCAAGGAATGCTCAAGATACACTTCCCAGACCTTGGTAAGGTCGTGTATAGTTCGTTGTGGTTTATCATGCCGTCGTTGGTGTTCACCCTCGTGTTGCTTATCACATTTATAGTGACATTGGTGCTTGTGTTTAGACAGAAGAAACTGTCAGAGGTCAAGAACGACTTCATCAACAACATGACACACGAGTTTAAGACTCCGATATCTACCATATCGCTTGCGGCACAAATGCTCAACGATGACAGCGTGACCAAGTCCCCGCAGATGACGAAGCGTCTATCCGCTACTATCAACGATGAGACGAAGCGTCTACGCTTCCAGGTGGAAAAGGTGCTGCAGCTCTCTATGTATGAAAATCAGAAGGCTAACCTCAAGATGAAAGAGGTTGATGTCAATGAATTGATATCGGGAGTGATACATACATTCGCACTCAAGGTGGAGAAGAATGGAGGTAAGATTGTGTCCAATCTCAACGCTACAGAATCTGTAGTTTGTGTAGACGATATGCACTTTACCAATGTGATATTCAACCTTATGGACAATGCGGTGAAGTATAAGCGAAGTGACGTCTCGCTCGAACTTAACGTATCTACATGGAATGAAAATAAGCGCCTCTGCATATCGATACAGGATAATGGTATTGGCATAAAGAAGGATGACCTAAAGCGTATCTTCGAGAAGTTTTATCGAGTACATACGGGCAATCTGCATGATGTCAAGGGATTTGGACTCGGACTAGCATACGTCAAGAAGATCATCTCCGACCATAAAGGTGTGATACATGCAGAGAGTGAACTTGGATTGGGTACAAAGTTTATCATCAAGCTACCACTTGCAGAGATAGATTGATATGACAATACGATAAGGTAGACAATACATTATATATAAGAACAAATCATTAACTAAATAAAACAATAACGATTATGGAAGAAAAGTTTGAAGACGCTCGCATCCTTCTTTGTGAAGATGATGAGAATTTGGGCATGTTGCTTAGAGAGTATCTTGAGGCAAAGGGCTATCAGGCAGAACTGTGCATAGATGGCGAACGCGGCTATCAGGCATTTATCAATGAGTCTTTTGACCTTTGCATCCTTGACGTCATGATGCCAAAGATGGATGGATTTACTCTTGCAGGCAAGATTCGAGAGATCAATCCAGACGTACCATTCATGTTCCTTACTGCCAAGACACTTAAGGATGACATCCGTGAAGGTTTCGAACTCGGCGCAGATGACTATATCACAAAGCCATTCTCAATGGAGGAAGTGGTATTTCGTATAGAAGCTATCCTCAGACGTGTACGTGGAAAGAAGAACAAGGACATTACGCTTCGCCAGATTGGTAAGTTCACGTTCGATACACAGAAGCAGATACTTTCTCTCGGAGCAGAGCAGACCAAGCTTACGACTAAGGAAGCAGAACTCCTTACGCTCCTCAGCAACAAGACCAACGAACTGCTACAGCGTGACTATGCATTGATGACAATATGGATTGACAACAATTACTTCAATGCTCGTTCGATGGATGTATATATCACAAAGCTCCGCAAGCATCTCAAGGCAGATCCTAATGTAGAGATTCTTAATGTCCATGGTAAGGGCTACAAGCTTGTGATTACAGAAGACTAACGACAGTTCGTTGCGTTTCTGACAACATTACCTTTATTATATAATATGTGAACATACATATATATACTATGTGAACACGCATATATATAATAGGTAAACATACAATAAGGGGGGACAGATTGTTATCCGTCCCCCTTATTGTGTGTTGCGAACTTAAGCCTGATTAGTCAGATTATTCAACAATCTTCTTATTGACGATAATGTGAGTGATGAGACCTGCAACGATAAGTATAGCGCTGCCAGCTGTGTAGAAGTTCTGATCAAGCAAGTCTGCCATTGCAGGTATAAATGTAGCTGCAATCAAGAGGATAGAGCCAAGGATAATGATGGCAATACCTACATAAGTTTTTGGATTGTTTCCCATTGATATATGTATTTAATGTTATTAATCTATTGTTTTGACGTACAAAATAAGTAAAAACCTTGCAAAGGACGAAACTTTTTGACTAAAAATATTAGTGAGGTATGCAAATTTGTTGTTTTTTGTTGACATGAGAGTAAAAAACGACACGTATATGCTTTCGGTTTCGTTAAAAAGTAGTACCTTTGCACCGCATTTTTGCGAAACAATTAATTAACACAAGTTTTACATTATGAATCAGTACGAAACCGTTTTCATTTTAACTCCCGTTTTATCTGATGCTCAGGTAAAGGAAGCGGTAGACAAGTTCAAGGGTATCCTCACTGGTGCAGGTGCAGAGATTATCAACGAAGAGAACTGGGGTCTTAAGAAGCTGGCATACGCTATCGAGAAGAAGTCTACAGGCTTCTATGTAATGCTCGAGTTTAAGGCAGAGCCAACAGTGATTAAAGGTTATGAGTTGCAGATGCGTCGTGACGAGCGCGTACTCCGCTATCTCACAGTTAAGAACGAAAAGTACGCAGCTCAGTATGCTGAGAAGCGTCGTAACTTAAAGAAGGAGGCTTAATCATGGCAGCACAGACATCAGAAATTCGTTATTTGACTCCTGCAACAGTTGACGTCAAGAAGAAGAAGTATTGCCGTTTCAAGAAGAGCGGTATCAAGTATATTGACTACAAGGACCCTGAATTCCTCAAGAAGTTCCTTAACGAGCAGGGTAAGATACTCCCACGCCGTATCACAGGTACTTCACTTAAGTATCAGCGTCGTGTAGCACAGGCAGTGAAGCGTGCTCGTCACCTTGCACTCCTTCCATTCGTAACAGACTTGTTGAAATAATAAAAAAGGAGGAAAGATATGAAAATTATTTTGAAGAAAGATGTCCAGGGCTTAGGCTACAAGGACGATGTCCTCACAGTAAAGGACGGTTATGGTCGCAACTATCTTCTTCCTCAGGGCTATGCAGTACTCGCTACTGAGAAGGCTCTTAAGGTTCTCAACGAGGAATTGAAGCAGCGTGCACACAAGTTGGCAAAGATTAAGGCAGACGCTCAGGCAGTTGCAGACAAGTTCGAAGGTGTTGCTCTTACTATCGCAGCTAAGGTTGCAGAAGGTGCAAACATCTACGGTTCAGTTGGCGCAGCTCAGATAGCAGAGGCTCTTGCAGCTAAGGGTATCGAAATCGATTCTAAGATTATCGATGTTAAGGCTGCTAAGGCACTTGGTTCTTACACTGCAGTTGTTAAGCTTCATAAGGAAATCTCTGTTGAGGTTCCATTCGAAGTTGTTGCAGAAGAAGCTGCTGCTGAATAATCAGAAGCTGATATATAAGACACACAAGTTAAGGTCAAGTCGTAAGGCTTGACCTTTTTTGATTATGCATCTGTTTCTGTTTCTATATATGTCCTTTTTCTTTACGCTTCAAGAGATTTGAATGTTTTCTTTCCTTTTGCATAGTATTGCCAAAGGATAGAGAGAAGTTGACGTTCTGGAGTATTTGTTGCTGTGTAGTTTTCTGCTTGACGCCAACTTTGGATAGTGTCCCTTGACGCCTTAAATTGGGACTTGAGACGTTTGAACTCCCTTTGTGCCTCATGTACCGCCTTGAAGTTGGCTATGTCTCCCTTGATAAGGAATGATATAGAGGCGAGCACGTCAAGCCAACGACGTGCAGTCAGTATGCTGTTGAGTTCAGCTTCTGGCAGGTTCTTGTATAGCATGAGCTGGTTGTTACGGAAGTTGAGGAAAGTCTTGCGAGGATTGCCTTTGCTGAGTGTCGCCCCGCCGAGATGCCATGCCTCGCTCTGCGGTATGCAGACTATGCTCTTGCCGATGATACGCAAACGCCAGCACAAGTCTATCTCCTCCATGTGTGCAAAGAATCGTGAGTCGAGGCCGCCGACTCTTGCGTAATCTGCGGTTCGTACCATCAACGCTGCACCAGTAGCCCATAGTAGGGGAGTGATGTTGTCGTATTGTCCTTTGTCTTCTTCCACGACATCAAAGATACGTCCGCGGCAGAATGGATAGCCGTACTTGTCGAGATAACCGCCTGCCGCTCCTGCATACTCGAAGTATTTTGCTTCGTCAGCACGCTTGAGGTCGAGCAGTTTGGGCTGACATGCACCACACTCAGGATGCTCGTCCATATATTGTATCATAGGGTCGATCCATCCTTCCTGTCTTATCTCTACGTCAGAGTTGAGCAGTAGATGATACCTGTACTCCGGCAGTTGAGCGAGTGCACGATTGTAGCCTTCGGCAAAACCATAGTTTTGATCCATCTGTATGACTCTTATGTCAGCAAACTCACGTCCTAACATCTCTATGGAGTCGTCAGTCGAAGCGTTGTCTGCCACAATCACGTCAACACCATCAGACTGTGAACATCTGATGACCGATGGTAGATACTTGCGCATCATGTCAGAGCCATTCCAGTTGAGAATGACTATTGCGCATACCTTGCATTTGCCGTCATCTGTAGTGTGCGATGATGTTGTCATTGTGCGTATGAATGTTGGAGGATTATTCTTTAGTCAATGAAAGCTATTCTTTAGTCAATATGATTTCTCCGATGAGAGCGTCGCCCGCATCGTTGAGATTGCCAAGCAATACCTTAGACATCTTGTTGTCGAGAGCAGGAGTGTTAGGTATCTCGACCCTGATGTAGTTGTCCGTAAATCCGTGCATAGGTTTGCTCTTAGGTGCATGTTCAAACAGTACAGGTCGGATAGTGCCTATGTACTGCGAATAAAATGCTTTTGTCTTCTCCTGAGAGAGCTCAAGCAACCGTTGGCTTCGCTCATGCTTGACCTGTGGACTTACGGCGTAAGGAATGTCGAGAGCCTTTGTACCAGGTCTTTCCGAATAGCTGAATACATGTAGTTGAGAGATGTCGAGACTCTTGATGAAGTTGTACGAATCTTCAAAGTACTCAGGTGTCTCGCCTCGAGTACCCACTATCACGTCCACGCCGACAAAACTGTCTGGCATCAAGGACTTTATCTTGTCTATCTTATGAGCAAACAACGCTGTGTCATATCGCCTATGCATCAGCTTCAGCACATCGTCGCTACCACTCTGCAGAGGGATATGGAAGTGTGGCATGAACGCACGGCTCTGGGCACAGTACTCTATGATCTCGTCAGTCAGCAAGTTGGGTTCGATAGAAGATATACGGTATCTCTCTATGCCCTCCACCTCGTCAAGAGCCTTGACAAGATCATAAAATGTCTCTCCAGTCGTATGACCAAAGTCACCTATGTTGACGCCGGTGATGACTATCTCCTTGCCACCTTGAGCGGCAACCTCCTTTGCTTGGTTGACCAACGAACTGATACTGCCGTTGCGGCTTCGTCCTCTTGCTATAGGTATGGTACAGTAAGTACAGTAGTAGTTGCATCCATCTTGTACCTTGAGGAAGTAACGTGTGCGGTCGCCTCGTGAGCATGATGGTGCAAATGTCCGTATGTCCTTCGTCGCTGTAGTCAGAGTCGTCAAGGTGTTGGTGTCCTCTGCAGGGGTGTTGACAGCAGACTCATGTGAGGTCGTAGCGAGGAGAGTCATGCGCTCCATGATATGCTCGACGATGGCCCCTTTCTCTTCAGCTCCGACCACCATGTCCACTCCCTTCAGCTCGCTTATCAGCTTAGGGTTAAGCTGGGCGTAGCATCCTGTCACCACGACAAATGCACCAGGATGACGCTTCACAAGTCGGTTGATAGCCTGACGGCACTTGTGGTCGGCAACTTCAGTCACCGAGCAAGTGTTGATGACACAGATGTCAGCCACCTCTCCACTCTGCACCTTCTTGACGCCATGCTTTGCCAATTCCAGTCCTATAGTTGATGTCTCGGCGAAATTGAGTTTGCATCCAAGTGTGAAGAATGCCGCCTTCTTGCCTTGCAATATGCTTGTATCAATCATCCTGTAGTCTTTGTTACGGTTATATGATGCAAAGTTAATGTTTTTTCTTCAACCGATAGTCATCAGTCATGACAAATCAGTAATTATTGCCTCTTAGCATGTGTTATCAACGATAAGAGCACCCTAACATCATGTCGTCTGCTATTAGGATGCTCAAGTATATTATATAAATAAGGTGGAATTATCTCAACACTGAATATTAGCCGTAATGGTCAAAATGTATACATACGTTCGACGACGGTTCGACATACGGTCGATCAAGCTTCAACATACGTTCGATCAAGCTTCGACATACGTATGATTAAAATACATAATTTGTACGCTTATTTGGTAGTTTCGCATAAAATGTGTTTCTTTGTACCATAATTGCAATTTTATCCAATGATAATGAATAAGATAAAGACCCTTGTTGCACTTTCGCTCATGGCGTACATGCCACAGATGATGGCTCAGAGTCTGACGCTTGAGGTACGTGTGACCAACAAGTGGGAGAAGTCAAAGGAATACGAACCGATAGTGATACGTCTGGCAGACGTAAAGAAGTTGACGTTTGACGTGAAGAGCGCTGTGGTAACTATCGGTGGCAGGGAGATACCATGCCAGCTTGACGATATGGATGGCGACATGAAGGCGGACGAGCTTGTATTTGTGGATGGTCAGCTTGGGGACAACACTCAAGTGTACAAGTGCGTGCTTAGTGCAGAGGAGGGTCAGCATGATTATCCAGCACAGGTATATGCAGACTTGATGCTTGACGACAAGAAGCAGAAGCATCCGTTTATTACTTCTGTCGAGGCACCGGGCAAAAGCTACATATACAGCGACCTCTACCATCATGGCGTGGCTATGGAGAACGTGTATGCAGCATATCGTGTGTACTTTGACCATCGTCAGAACATAGACATATATGGCAAGAAGTTGTACAGGCTCGAACTTGCCGAGACTCACTTCTATGCCGATGCAGCCCATCTTGCCCAGGATTATGGCAATGACGTGTTGTGGGCAGGCAACTCCATCGGTTGTGGCTCGATGAAGGACTGGGATGGAACCTCACCTCAGAACCTTGTTGACGTAGACATCAGGGGGCAGCGCATCATTGCCTCAGGCCCTGTACGTACAGTCGCAGAAGTCAAGGACTATGGCTGGCAGAAGGCGGGTGCAACGGGTAAGATCAATATGAGACAGAGGTACATCCTCTATGCTGGACATAGAGAGATGCAGGTGCAACTGCTTTTCGACAGACCACTTGGAGACGAGGAGTTTTGTACCGGGGTACAGAAAGTAGGTGTGACAGCAGCAGATTCTGCACGTCTTGGTCATGAGCCCAGAGGTATGCAGCAAGCAGACGGCATAGCGGCAACGTGGGGATGCGACTTCCCTGAGATGGGGCAGAAGGCACTGTTCCCTCCAGAGCCAGTAGGACTTGCCGTGTATGTGCCGCAGCAGTATATCAAGGCAACAAAGGAGGACGAACTCAACTACCTGTATGTCATTGGTGCCAAGGGACAGACCAGTCTGATATATTATGTCAGTTTCTGTGCAGACAAGGAGCGAAAGGGGTATCATAGCGCCGATGAGTGGTTTGCCACTATGGAGTCGTGGCAACAGCGAATGGACCACCCATGTGAAGTGAAAGTAAAGATAATAAAGTGAATACAGGTTTAACAATCTTTTTTGTTCTTATCTTGATTAAGAAAAATATAGTCAACGGTACAGCAGATACAAATACTAACAATCTTATATATTAATTTTATTAACTGATGAAAAAAGTTATTTTCTTTTACCTTCTCTGCCTGTTGAGCATCACAACATCTTTTGCTCAGCGCAAGACAGATGCACTTGATCGTGGTTTGGTTGCCGTGAAGGTCAACTCGGGTGTGTTTGTAAGTTGGCGAGTGCAAGCCGACGAATATTATGGCGTGACTTACAATCTCTACCGCAATGGTTCGCTCATTGCACAGGGTCTCAATGCCTCCAACTATAGCGATACAGGTGGTTCGACAAGTAGCACCTACACCGTGGCTCCTGTGAGATATGGTGTCGTAGGCGCTCAATGTGCCGCTACAAGTACATGGGCAAAACAGTATCTGGAGATACCGATGGCTAATGTGCAGGCAAGCAACGGTGTGACTGTATGGAAATTCAGCGACCCTAGTACAGCCATGGCCAACTATACTATCAATGATGTATCACTTGGTGACGTGGATGGTGATGGAAAGATAGACTTCATCGTAAAGCGCAAGAATCAGACAGACCAAGATAACTTATTTCCGACTACCAACTCTTCGATGTATTGTCACATCGAGTGCTACGCTTCCTCCATCAACTACGGCAGATTGTGGTGGATAGACTGTGGTCCAAACATCTGTTATGGTGCTGATGAGCAATGGGATGCTGTTGCATTCGACTGGAATGAAGATGGTGCCTGCGAGGTGCTCTATCGTGGTGGAGCTAATACAGTGCTTCATCATAGCGACGGTACTACGCAAGTCATCGGCAATGCGAGTGAAAACATACGTAGCTCTATCGTTCATACTGCAAACTATACATTCTCTAATACAGGTGAGGAATGGCTCATGTATATCGACGGACGCACAGGTAAGGCATACGACGCCATCGAATATCCTCTCCCTCGTGGCAAGGCAAGCGACTGGGGAGACGACTACGGTCATCGTTCGAGCAAATACTTCATGGGAGCACCTTATCTTGATGGTCAGAACCCTTATATCTTCCTCGGACGTGGCATATATACTAAGATTATGGCTTGTACCTACCGTGTGAACAAGAGCACCAATAAATTATATAAGGTGGGTAATACTTGGAACAGCTACAAAAACGCAGGTTGGTACGGCCAGGGCAACCACAACTTCAATATTGCTGATGTTGACCTCGATGGTGCAGATGAGATTATCTATGGTTCGATGGTACTCGACTTCCATACAGGCGATACAAGTCTGCACGGCATGTCTTCTACAAGTCTTGGTCATGGTGATGCAATACATACAGGTGACCTCGACCCTTACCGCAAGGGATTGGAGACTTTTGCTTGCAATGAGGATCATCCAGGCAACAACTTCCGAAACGCTGCCACATGTGAGATCTACTCACGCACAACTGCTGGAGGTGATGATGGACGTGCTATGGCGGGCAACTTCTCTAATGACTATCCTGGTGGCATAGGCGCTTCTGCTTCATCAGGCCTCGTACCGCTCAGTTATGTGCAGCCAAATCCCACATCTCCTGCTTATATTGATGGATTAACAAACAACTGGAATGCAAATACGCCTTCACCTATCGCTCTCAATTTCCGCATCTATTGGGATGACGACTTGCTTTCGGAAACAATCAATGGTCCAGGTTCAAGCGAAGGATATCTGTTTGTGGATAAATGGGGAATTAGAATCTTCGACACCGGACATGGCAACTATGAGACTTCAAACATCAACGGCACAAAGAAGAATCCTTGTGCTACAGGCGATATTCTCGGCGACTGGCGCGAAGAAATAGTGATGCGCAGTTCTGACAACAAGTATCTCCGTGTCTATACCACCGTTACCCCAACCGAACACCGTATGCCTTCGCTTTGGTATGACCACGAGTATCGTCAGGCTATGGTTTGGCAGACAGAAGGCTACAATCAGCCTCCTCATCCAAGCTTCTTTGTTGGAGAACTGGAAGGCTTGACACAGGCGCCTCCTCCACTCACATGGACAGGTAGAAGTGCTGACTATAACGGTGAACTCCGTGGATCGCTCATCGGCGGTAAGGATGTGCTTATCATGACGAACGGTGAAGGCCAGGAACGTACCATTACGGTCAATAAGAATGCATGTCCTTCTACGCTCTTCATCAATTCGCGTACAACTATCGAGGGTGGGGATCAAGTCAATTACAATGAGACCAAGCATACTTGGGACCGCGTTCGTTTCACAGGCGAACCATTCACAGGCACCACAAACATCTGTAAGCAGGGTGCTTCGGCTACTCACTTCGTCTATGCTAATCACACCCATTCGGGCAAGACTGACGTATGGGAAGGTGCTCTCATCTGCAACGGTAGCATCCTTTACAGTCCTCTCTGGGCTAATATCCATACAGAGCTCTTCCTCGGTAGTGCCCTCGATGCTACAGAAAGTACATACAAGAGCATCGAGATGGAGTACGGATCGGCTCTCTATATCACCGACCATGCTAAGTCGACTCCTTATACCAACGACAACGGTTATGCTCACATGAGCGTAGGCGACCTGTTCATAAAGGAAGGCTCTCGTATCGTCTTTGACTTCAATGGCGTAGCCAATGCTTCTGGTGACAAGCTCGACATAACAGGCGATGTCAAGGTCAGAAAGCGCACCTGGAGTTATGGACCTCCATACTCAGCTCCAGTATTCGACATCAGATCAGCGGGTGTACTCGCAAAGGGTGAATACGAACTCGGCTCATTCGGTACACTTGTAGAAGGTTCGCTGGGCGACATCGTTGTTGAGACACCAAACGGCAGGGATGGTTCTGTTGCTCAGATATATGGTAAGGCGGGTAAATTTTATCTGCACATCGGAGATGAGAGGGTGGCAGACCTGTCGGGCGACCCATTTGGCATAAGTGGCACTACATATTATATATACAATGAGCTTCAGGATAAGTTCTTGAGTAGATATGGCAACAATGCTTATGTGGACAACTTCGGTATACCATTCGAATTTGAAGTAAGCGGCAATATATACAGTATCAGACAGGTGGACAATGGACTGTACTATAGCGGCATGTACTGGACAAGCGCCAATGCCTCAGCGAGCGATGCTACAAAGTACAAGCTCACGCCAGTAGATGGTATGGAGGATACATATACATTCACTAACATGACAAATCCTGCTGACGATGCCAACATGTATATCAATATCTCAACCCTCTATCGTGTGGCAAACAATTCGAGCAGTGTCAACACTCCTGACCTACGCAACTCATACTGGAAACTCGTAGATACAGCGGAGCGTGATGCTATCATTGCTCGTAGAGTAGAGACAGCAGCACTGAAGGCAGCACAAGATGCTAAGTTTGACGTGACATCATACAGTGACATACAGCAACTGGTATCAGTCGAAGATTGCTCAAGCGCTATTGCCGACAGGACGTTCGGACTGAGTGCAGTCGACAATGTATATGAAGTATATCAGGGTACAGCCAACCTCACACGTACAGCGACAGGATTGCAGCAGGGACTCTACCGTATCACGCTTCCTGCCCTCTATCGTCAAGGATCGTATACCAACTGCAATACGTATGCAGCTCAGCACATGTCTATAGCATACATACAGGTTGCCAACGACCAAGTACAGATATGCGACTGGGCAAGCGACCACAGCGATACAAGCAACCCTAATACGCGATATGAGGCTAATATCAAGTTTGCTGACGGCAAGTACAGCAATACCGTTTATGCATACGTACCAGAGGACAACGGCAGTCTCAACATCACTATAGGTTGCTCTATAAATATCACCAGCGGATGGTTGGCATTCGGAGCTATTAAGCTCGAGCGTCTTGAAGAACCAACAACCACCATAACTGTCTACGACTTCAAGAACTGGACAGGCGACCTCTGCTACATATCAAACAATGACAATGGTACATACAAGAAGATGGGTACAGCATGGGAGATAGGCAACGGCAGGTATCAGGACATCTACGAATGTACCGCCCCATCCGCTATGGCTGGCGAATTTGCATTCCAGGCTGTTACTAACGAATGGAATGGCCAAGGCACTATCCTGCGTGAAGGCTACGGCATGGGTATGATGAACCGTACTCGTTCTGCTGCGATACTCGACCTCTACAAAGGTGCAGTGGTAACATTTGAGATTGGCAACAAGTCAAGTTACCCTATCAACTTCAAAGGCGGCGGCCAAGGTGATGGTACCTGGAAAGTAGAAGAAATCGACGGAGGCTACAGAGTCACTATGCTATCAGACGGCAACCTCGGCTTCTGTATGTCACAGGGTGGATTCAACTACGCAGACTCTTACATCACAAAGATTACCGTCGAAAATCCAATCAAGAAATGGAGGCGTGGCGATGTCAATCACGACGGCGATGTCAATGTCCTTGACGTTACTACCCTTGTCAACATCATCCTCGGCACGGCTGAAGACATCTACGACGAGGGCGACATCAATGACGACGGTACCCTCAATATCATCGACGTCACCGCTCTGGTGGGCATAATACTTGGGGAATAACAAGCTCTGTTCTCTTGCAAAGAGACAATATTGATACATACACAAAGATAATGCACTCTCGGTTTGGGAGTGCATTATCTTTGTGTATGTATTAGGCGTCATAGCTTTTGTGCCTAGCTGTCTATCATTACCTTAATTTGCCATTGTTGTACTCGTTTTGCCGTGAAAACATCTTGTTTTTGATAAAATATATTCTATTTTCTTTTTTTTGTGTCCGTATTTGGATATAAGCAAATATATGTATATATTAGCACCGAATAAAACATAAACTTAAAGAAAAATAAATCATGAAGAACATGAACAACACAGTCGATACTCTCGGCAAGAAGGTCTATACAGCACCTTCACTACAGGACAATGAGATCTCCGCTACAGAACTTATGGTCGTAAAGAGCAATCCAAAGGATAATATTATAGTCGAAGACCCTTGGGAGGATGATGAGGAGA
>JAZLKQ010000262.1:0-2216 GCA_045597745.1 Bacteroidaceae bacterium
CGCTGAGCAGTTGCCTTGTCTATACCGAGATTGTCTGCATACTGGATAATAAAGGTCCATGTCATAATCTGGGCTGCTACATAGAAGACCTGTGCAAGCACTCCCTCACGATAGACTGTATTGTGCCAAAGACGTTTAAGAGTTTCGCTATTCTTGGCGTTTTTGCTATCTCCTGTAGTATTAGGCATCTTTGATATTATAAAGATTACACCCACTATTACTACTGCTATACCAAGTACAACATAAGGGTCGCGAATGACAGCTAAGTCATGTAGACGTATGTCTGCTTTCTCTGCCTCACTCTTTGCAAAGAATAGGTATTCACCGGCAGCATCACGTGCATCACTTATTAGATTTGGCAGAATGATAAAGCTCGCAACACTCATACCTAAAAGTGAGCCTATTGGATTGAATGCCTGAGCTAAATTCAGACGTCGAGTTGATGACTCCTTTGCACCCATTGACAGAATGAATGGATTGGCAGTCGTCTCAAGAAAGGCAAGCCCAAAAGTTAGAATATAAAGCGAACCACAGAAGAAATAAAAGCTCTGATACGCTGCTGCAGGTATAAAGAGGAATGCACCTATTGCGTAAAGAGCAAGACCAAGCAGTATACTGCTCTTGTGACTATATCTGCGAATGAACAACGCTGCAGGTATAGCCATAGTGGCATAACCTCCATAGAACGCAAACTGAACAAGCGATGCCTTGGCAGCAGTAAGCTCCATCACAGTCTGGAAGGCTGCTACCATAGGATTGGTTATGTCATTTGCAAATCCCCACAAGGCAAAGAGTGATGTGACCAAGATGAATGGAATAAGATAACGCTTCTCTACAAGTTTCACCTTCTTTGTTGAGGATGTTGATTGTGTTTCTTGCATTGATAATATATGAATTAAGGGATATTATTATTGAAATATTTGATTAGATAAAACATCATGCCATCTTGACAAGTATTCTGAACACCTTGCCTGGTGCTTCGCTCCATTCCTGCATGGCAGCAGAGGCATTTTCTGGTGCAACCTCCTTGCTGATGAGACAGTCGACAGGACATGTACCACGTTGCAGATATCTAATAACAGCAAGGAAGTCCTGTGGAGTAGCATTGCGTGAACCACGGATGTCGAGTTCTTTCTGAACAAAATACTTTGTAGTGAAAGTTACATCATTCTTTGCATATCCAATACAAGCTACACGTCCAGTGAATGCAACTTCGTTGATTGCCATCTGGTATGTAGGAATGCTACCGACAGCCTCAATGATTACGTCTGGACCACATCCGGAAGTGATGTCGTCGAGCTTCTGATGTACATCTTCTGATATAGTGTTGACCGTATATGTTGCTCCGAGCTGACGAGCAATAGCCAGCTTTTCGTCATCAATATCTGCTGCTATTACTATTGCACCTCTCTGTACGCTTCGTACAATAGCACCCATACCGACCATGCCGCACCCAATTACCATGACAACATCTATATCTGATACTTCGGCTCTGTTTACAGCATGAAAACCTACACTCATTGGCTCTATCAAGGCACAGGTTCGAGAGTCAAGACCTTCGGCAGGAATAATCTTCTGCCATGGCAAAACTGCATACTCACACATTACGCCGTCACGCTGTACACCAAGTGTCTGGTTGTCCTTACATGCATTGACACGTCCATTGCGGCATGACGAACACTTGCCGCAGTTGGTATATGGATTGACCGTAACAGCCATGCCAGGTCTGAGTACATCCGGCACATCATCTGCCACAGCCTCGATGATGCCACCAACTTCGTGACCAGGTATTACTGGCATCTTTGCCATTGTGTTACGACCAAGATATGTATTGAGGTCACTTCCGCAGAATCCTACATATTCGAGTCTAATCATAACTTCCCCCGCACTAAGTACAGGCTTGTCTATATTGACGACCTCCATTTGCTTGAGGCCTGATATCTGTATTGCTTTCATGTTGATTCTCTTTTTGTCCTGTATGAGAATATTCAGGAACAGTAATTATTAGTATATGAGATATTTAGTCAATTATGCGTTGAATGTTATTCAGACATATTCTTGATGTATGGCAGCTGTACCAGGTCCTTGAATCCAAAGAATCGGCAAGCATTCTCACCAAGAAACATTTGTTTCTCTTTATCTGTCAATTCATCAGACTTGGTGATAAAGTCGTACGACATGCGATAGGTAATGGCTGTAATGGTACGTGGATAGTC
>JAZLKQ010000263.1:0-5144 GCA_045597745.1 Bacteroidaceae bacterium
TGCGATGTATACTTTGAGAAGCGGCTCGCCATCGAGTCGGGCGAAGAAGAACTTTCGCTCAACTACTTCATAGGATTTACCGTCATCGACGAAGATCATGGCGAGGTAGGAGAGATAGTCAGCATTGATGACAATACGGAGAACTGGCTGTTTATCGTCGAGGGAAAAGACGGTGACGAAAAGATGATACCTGCTCAGGAGGAATTTATCACAGAGATTGACAACGACGAGAAGGTCATCAGGATGAGTCTCCCCATCGGTCTACTGGATCTGTAGCCATATATATTATATAAGGTGTAATGACATCCAGAGATATTCTTCACTTCAATCAACCCACATTAAGACACTAATGAAAAGAATTGCAATATTAGGCTCTACAGGTTCAATAGGTACACAGGCCCTGCAAGTTATTGAAGAGCACCCAGACCTCTACGAGGCGTATGTGCTCACGGCAAACAACAGTGTGGACTTGCTCATACTGCAGGCTCGCAAGTTTGTACCTGAGGCTGTAGTCATAGCCAACGAGGCACATTACGACAAGGTCAAGGAGGCGCTTGCAAACCTTCCTATCAAGGTATATGCAGGCGAACAGGCATTGTGCGAAGTCGTACAGGACGACAACGTAGATGTCGTACTGGCGTCGATGGTGGGATTTGCAGGTCTGCGCCCTACCATCAGTGCTATCAAGGCAAAGAAAGCCATCGCTTTGGCAAACAAGGAGACACTTGTAGTTGCAGGCGATATCATCACTCGTCTTGCCAATGAGTATCAGGTGCCTATACTTCCTGTAGACTCCGAACACTCTGCAATATTCCAGTGCCTCGAGCCTGGCAACCGCATAGAGAAGATACTGCTCACATGTAGTGGAGGCCCATTCCGCAAGATGTCTGAAGAAGAGATAAAGCATGTGACCAAGGCTGACGCACTTGCCCACCCTACATGGAATATGGGAGCAAAGATCACCATCGACTCGGCGACTCTCATGAACAAAGGTTTTGAGGTCATCGAAGCGAAGTGGCTCTTTGGCGTAACTCCCGAGCAGATACAGGTCGTAGTACACCCTCAGTCGGTGATACACTCAGCTGTGCAGTTTGAAGACGGAGCGGTCAAAGCCCAGTTGGGTGTGCCTGATATGCGCCTGCCTATACAGTACGCATTCAGTTATCCACAGCGTCTAAAGGCATCGTTTGACCGACTCGATCTGTTTAAGATACAGAACCTCACGTTCGAGCAACCTGACACCAAGCGTTTCCGTTGCCTTGCTTTAGCATACGAAGCTCTGCACAAAGGTGGCAACATGCCTTGTATAGTCAATGCCGCCAACGAGATAGTCAATCGCGCATTTATTGACGACCGCATCTCATACACTCGTATCAGCGAGGTGATCGAAGAGACGATGCTGCATGTGGCATACAATACTGACTCGTCACTCGACAATTATCTTGCGACAGACAAAGAGGCACGTGCATACGCGGCATCTCTTATATAACAGTAACATAACGATAACATACACATTGTACAATATTGTAATCTAATGGAAACAGTACTCATCAAAGCATTACAGTTAGTATTAGCATTCTCAATACTTATCATACTACACGAGGGAGGACATTTCTTCTTTGCAAAGCTATTTAAGGTTCGTGTAGAGAAGTTCTACCTGTTCTTCGACTGGAAGTTCAATCTGTTTAGCACATACGCACCATGGTTTCGCAAGCTTATCGGCAAGAAGCCTGTACCTAAGCGAAAGGACAAGGACGGCAAGGAACTATCGGAGTATGAGTATGAAGGCACAGAATATGGCATAGGCTGGATACCGCTCGGTGGATATGTAAAGATTTCTGGTATGATAGACGAGTCTATGGACAAGGAACAGATGAAGCAACCTCCACAGCCATGGGAGTTCCGTACGAAGCCTGCATGGCAACGCCTATTTATCATGCTCGGCGGCGTAATAGTCAACTTCATTCTGGCATTCATCATCTATTCCGGCGTACTGTTCGTATGGGGCGAAAGCTACACCAGACCGCAGGACATGACATACGGTCTCAAGTTCAACGAGCAGGCGAAGGCAGACGGATTTAAGGACGGTGACGTCATCATCAGACTTGATGAAGAGGAAGTCGACCGCTGGTCTACAGCCGTACTTCAGAACCTTGCCAACGCAAAGACCGCTGTTGTGCTCCGCAATGGCAAGGAAGTAAGCATCAATCTTCCTGAAGAGCAGAACCTTATGGACATGATAGAAGTGCCTCGCTATGCAGACGCCAGACTCCCGCTCAGCGTTGACAGCGTCATGGAAGACATGCCTGCCGGCAAGATCGGACTTAAGAAAGGTGACGTCATCAACGCTATCAATGGCATTAAGATTGCGGACTACAATGACCTCATCAATCAGATGGCGTTACTGCAAGAAGATCTCTCTGAGGAGTCAACTTCAGCTGACAGCCTAAGAAAGCGTACGGTGGATCTAGTCATCAACAATACTGATACAGTCAACGCCGTATTGACATCAGAGTTTAAGCTTGGTTTCACCAACAAGATACCAGACTATAAGATTACCACTAAGGAATATGGCTTCTTTGTGTCAATCCCAGCTGGTATCAAGTATGGTTGTGAGACACTTATAAGCTATGTCGACCAGATGAAATACGTGTTCACAAAGAAGGGTGCACGCAATGTGGGCGGATTTATCGGCATCGCCAAGATATTCCCAGACGAATGGGATTGGCAGAGATTCTGGTTGCTCACGGCATTTCTCTCTGTCGCTCTCGGTTTCATGAATGTATTGCCAATTCCTGCTCTTGATGGTGGACATGCGCTCTTTACCATCTATGAGATTATTACTGGCAGGAAACCTGGCGAGAAGTTCCTTGAGCGTGCTCAGTATGTCGGCATGTTCTTAATACTTGCATTGCTCATATTTGCAAATCTCAACGACATTTTACGCTTATTCGGATTATAGTATGAAGATACTTGCAGTCGGCATGAATTATGTCGAACACAATAAAGAACTAAATAATACGTTATTACCTAAAGAGCCCGTTATCTTTTCGAAGGCAGAGTCTGCTTTGCTCAAAGACGGCCGTCCGTTTTTCATACCAGACTTCGCTGAACGATTTGACTACGAGACTGAGATTGTGGTACGTATAAAGCACGTCGGCAAGAATATCTCCGAAAGATTCGCCCATAGATATTATGACGATATCACTGTAGGCATAGATTTTACGGCAAGAGACTTGCAGGGCACTCTGCGTAGCAAAGGGCTCCCTTGGGAGATATGCAAAGGATTTGACGGTTCTGCCGCCATAGGAACATTTGTTAACAAAGAGGTGTTTGGAGGGGTTGACAACCTGCACTTTCACCTTGATGTAGACGGAACAACAAGACAGACAGGCAATACTGCCGACATGATATTCTCTATCGATAGGATTGTGTCGTACGCAAGCCAATTCTTCACCCTCAAGACGGGTGACCTGATATTTACGGGTACTCCTGTAGGTGTAGGACCTGTCAGCGAAAATCAGATGCTCACTGGTTATATCGAAGACCAGAAGCTGCTGGAATTTAAAGTAAAGTAACTAAGCATTGATGACTCTTAGAAGGTTATACATATTATCCATTATCCTGACAGTGTCAGTCATAGGTCGAGCGCAGTTTGTTGACATCGACTGGAATGACAATGATACGGTCGTACCTATCTATGCCCACTCTTTCAATCTGGGTGCTGACTACGGTCAATACGACTATGACTTCAGCATGGAGTACATAGAGACTGCACATACTACAAAGGCTGAACGAAGGCAATACAAAGTCAAGAGAAAGGCTCTGTCAAAGGAATTTATGATAGAGACTTATCTTGGAGTAAGCCAGAAGTCAGGAATATTTGACGTTAGTGTCTACCCATTTGCTAAGCATCATGGCAAGGTCATCAAACTCACGTCGTTCAAGCCTGTAATCAACAAGAGAGACAAGGCGACCGCTACTGAACATGCCGATGCTAAGGCGAAAGTGGCTAAGGCACCATCAACTGCAGGTATACGATATGCCGAGCACTCACGCTTATCGACTGGTAAATGGGTCAAGATCCGCGTCAACAAAGAAGGTGTATATGCCATAACTAAGAGCCAGCTTTCAAGCATGGGCTTCAGCAATCCAAGCGCTGTTAAGCTTTACGGCTACAATTTGCCGATACTTCCAGAAACTAATCTCCACACCATTTTCGACGATATTGTGGAGATGCCATTGTGGAGACGTTCTGACGGCAGTATGCTCTTCTATAGTAAGGGACTCACCGCTTGGAGACGAAACACGAAGAGTACGACAAGTGCCAAGTTCTCACATCAAAACAACCCTTACTCGCAGTACATTTACTACTTCCTGACTGAAGATGCGACAAGTGCTCCCGCTTCATTCAAAGTAGAAAAAGCTGAAGCTACCATCAAAGCGACCGCATACGAACATGTATTACATGAGGAAGATGCGTTCAGCTTCATGAATGCAGGACGTACATTCTTCGAGAACTATGACTATGCTACAGGCGCCACTAAGACTTATAAGCTCTCTCTACCTAACCTCAAGGAATCGTCAACAGGTAGCGGTATAAGCGAAGGTGCTAAGGTTACCGTGCAGTTTGCTGCAGCTGGCAAACAACAGTCTTCGCTCAATGTCCTTGCTGGAGACAACTCCATCGGCTCCATGACCATGGACGCTTTACAGGAACATACGGTAGCAAGTGTCATGTCGAGGACATTCAGCACACCGTTCTATCTCAACAAGACAAACATTACTCTCAAGCACACCCGCACTTCGGGAACCTCTGGTCATCTTGACTACATTAAGGTAGAATACCCAAGTGCCATGAGCATGAAGGGGCTCAGTTACTATGCATTCACACCAGAAGAAGACGGTGCGTCACTTATCTCCATCAGCAATGCACCAGCCAATGTCAGGTTATGGAAGGTTTCTTCCCCTGTCAACACATACGAATGTGCCGGTGCTTTTTCCGGTGGCAACTACGAAGCGGCAGTAGAAGGCACCGCCAACGACCTGTACGTTGCAGTAGATATTGAGGCTCAATACCCTTCACCTCAGATAGTTGGAAAGGTAGAAAATCAAGACCTTCATGCATTGTCAAACATTGACCT
>JAZLKQ010000264.1:0-6963 GCA_045597745.1 Bacteroidaceae bacterium
ACATTACGACACATTCTACTCAGACCGTTACCTCATGTCTCAGGACATGCACCGTATCTACGACCTCTTGAGCGGAGTGCCATTTGAGCATATCATAGTACTCGTCAACTCGGACACATACGGCGGTGGTGGTATATACAACCAGGTCACATTCTCTACGTCAGACCACCCTACATTCAAGCAAGTGCTGGTACACGAGTTTGGACATTCGTACGGAGGACTTGCCGACGAGTACGCATACGACGATATGGACAGCGAGTGGTACCCAGCTGATACTGAGCCATGGGAACCTAACATCACGACTCTCAAGGACTTTGACAGCAAGTGGGCTGACCTTATGCCTAAGAAGACTCCTATCCCTACTCCACTCAACACCAAAGTGCCGGACTACCGTACCGTGGACTGGAAAGACGCACGAATGGTCAAGGCGCTCAACGACGCTACTCAGGTGGTCGGCGTGTTTGAGGGCGCAGGTTATCAGAGCAAGGGATGCTATCGTCCTGCTCAGGAGTGCCGCATGAAGATCAACGAGGTACAGGACTTCTGTCCTGTATGTACACGTGCCATACAGAGAATTACGGACTTCTATACGGCGAAGTGAAAAGCACAACCTCCCCTATCCCCTCCCAAGGAGGGTGACTCTGATAGAGCTTGAAAATACATACTGTATAATATAACTCCCCTTTGGGAAACGAGTTGCTTCACCTCCCCTTTGGGGAGGACAGGAGGGGCTACTTCATGAAAATACATTAAGATCATAATCATACAAACGATGAAAACTACTTTATTAACTATTCTCATGGCAGCTTCGCTCACAGCTTCTGCTCAGGGCGTTGACACCACATTTACAGCAACAAGCAATCCATTTGTCAAGTACAAGTACCTTGGAGACCCGGGTGCTCTCGTCGATGGCAAGACACTCTATGTGTATGCAGGACATGACGAATGTCCTGACAATCAGGAACGTTACGTGATGAACGAATGGGCTATACTGTCTACTACGGACATGAAGACATGGCAGGAACATAGCTACAAGATGAAGGCGGTGGACTTCCCATGGGCACGTGGCGAGGCATGGGCAAGCCAGTGCATAAAGAAGGGTGACAAGTACTACTGGTATATCACTGCCGAGCACAAGTCCATACATGGCAAGGCTGTCGGCGTAGCGATAAGTGACTCTCCTACAGGTCCATTCAAGCCATACGAGAAGGCCATCATCACCAACGACATGACTACTCAGTGGACACGCATCAGCTGGGACGACATAGACCCTACAGCTCTGGTCGATGATGACGGCACGGCGTACCTCATCTGGGGCAACACTCAGCTGTATATGGCAAAGCTCAAGCCTAACATGGTAGAACTTGACGGTCCTGTCCAAACTATCAGTATCAAGGGCATCACCATGCCTTCCAATCCTAAGGAATGGAACGACGCTGCAGCAGCAGACAAGGTCCATGCAGGCAGCAACTTCTACACAGAGGCACCTTGGATTCACAAGTACAAGGGCTGGTACTACCTGAGCTTCTCGGTTGGTTTCCCTGAAAAGACCGCTTACGCCATGAGCCGTAGCATCAATGGTCCATGGGAGTACAAGGGCATACTCAACGAAGTGGCAGGCAACAGCAACACCAACCATCACGCCATAGTAGAGTTTGGTGGCAAATGGTACTTCGTATATCACAACGGCACCATCAATACGCATGGTGCAAGTTTCCGCCGTTCGCTCTGCATTGACCGCATCTACTACAAGAAGAATGGTGAGATGCAGCGCGTGCAGATGACGACTGAAGGCATCTGGTAACGACCGGTCGTGCATAATGGGAGGGTGCATTTCATTATCATACAACAAAAGGTGGCAATCGACTCTTGCCACCTTTTTTTGTATACAAAATGATGAAATGTCAAGCAAATATTTGTCATATTGATATAAATGCGTATATTTGCAGTGCATTTGGTTTTCCCATGTTTGATACAATATCACACATGCGGAACTAAGATGGGAACGCAGTGCGAATCTGCGACTATACCCGTAGCTGTATGTCCTTTTTCATATAGACAACCACTAATGCGTCACTGCTTCGTGCATGTGCAAGATAAAGGGAGATGACCTTTATACGACATCATCACGAGACGGGAAGACCGAGTTGTCTGAGGATGAGCCAGAAGACCTGCCATTTGCCTCGAACGCTGTCTCTGCGGGAATACGGAGATAGATTACAAATTGTAAATATTAATATAAATAGGTGTCTTGACAAAGATGTCATTGGCATGATGTGTGTATTGTGCTCTGTGGACTACTTGTCGGGTATCCTGCGGCAACATGTAGATTATGGCAGACGTATATAAGGCTACATATAGGACATACATATCCAATATGGAGCAACTGAAGGGTGTCTTGAGTGATATGATGGCTGATATAGATGACAACTCGTATATCAGCAAGATGCTTGCAAATGTAGTTGACATGATAGACAACTCTATATTCATGTCAGAAGACGAGACGATATGGCCTGGAGGTGCGCTTCACGAGATAGCCTATAGACTACAGCAGTGCAAACCTCTACTGCTTGACAAGCTGGCAACATTCAACCGTCAATGGCACAAGTCCTTTACTCTTGTCAAGAAGTCAGCAGATGCTCTGCTCAACATTAGCGATGATGTCAACTCGCTATATGCAAGCGAGATAGCACTTATCGAACTTAACTATCAGTAATCTCTATCTTTAGATTATATATCAGAATATTAGTTTTTATTTAAAGTTTCAAACGACGCCCTGGCTGTGATAGTCCGGGCGTCTTTTAGTTGTCGAGGAATAGTGGAGATTGGAACGGGATGATGATGGGATTGCGACGGCAATCAGATCAGAATGGATAGCGGGCATGAGATACGCTATCCAATCTTTGTACACTCTGTCGGCGTAATGTTTGGTCAGCAATGCGAAACACTCCTCAAACGTGCATCCTCCCCTAAACATGCCTTCACATTGACCTATGAATCACCCTTGTATGTTATTGCTTCATTCACATACCAATCAGTATTTTATTCTCCAAATAGCATATCATTTCCTTACTTATAACTATACAATCTGAAGTGCTGAATGTCAAACTGCCCTACTGGTATGCGTACGTGACGACCTTGGTGTGTCTGGTCACCATTGAGATGGCGCTTGACGTGCAGTTTGCCTTCAGAGATACTTACCGACTCACATTTAGCAAGACCTATGCGTGTGTCGCCTTGTCTCCATGCCTGTCCTGCCTTGGCATCTGTATATGTGATGACAACTCCGCTGCCTATGGCGAGATAATCCTCCTTGCCGAGACGAAGGATGATGCATGACGCTTCTGGCCATTCTGCATCCTTGGCCCCAGGTTCCCAACCAAGCGAGTAACTGTGCTTGACAGTGAGACGTATGCCGTCTGGAGTGATGATCTCAGCTTCCCGATGTTCATTGTCGAGGAGTACGGCATCCATGTCATTGGTACCTTGACGTTCAAGTATCAGCGGCTCTGCCTGACGAAGGAGCTGATATGAGGCTACGAGTGGAGAGATAGTTGAACCACCTGCCGAGAAGGCATTGAGCTGGTCGTCCTGCGATAGATCCATCCCTCTCATGTCATTGCCTCTCGCATCTGCATACAGCGGATAGTCCTCAATGCTGAAGGGACAGAACCCCATAGCCCCATGATGACCGAAGGCATAGAGCGCATACATGGCATCCTTGTCCTCCAGTCGTATCTCTGGCACGAAGAGCGGATTGTTGGTCAGATGATACTTCTCAAGCCATGACTTGATACCTTTGTCATAGATGTCAACTCCAAGTACATCAATAGATGGTGCACCGCAATGCCATAGGTCAATGAGATGTGCCAAAGGACCGCCCGAAGGGTATTGTCCAGGCTTACGGTCACGGCTGTTGAGAGCCACATTGACGTACATAGGCAGATTGTAGATGGCTCGACCTGCCTTGGCTATCTGCTCGACGTATGTGGCGTATGTCCATGTCTGGAAGATTTCCTCAGTATAGATGTCATCGCCAAAGAGCTGAGTCCATGTGACCTTTCCCGAGGAGGATTTAAGCTTTTCCTTCAGATATGGATGGAGCGACTTCTGGTTCGCCTTCAGATAGTCGGTAAGTTGCTTTGGTACGGCACTATGGTACATACGTGTGGCGTCAGTCGAATAGTCGCGAGGCACATCTATCATGCCTATCTCGTTCTCTACCTGTACCATGATGACCGTCTGCTCCACAGCATCATTATCGAGCAGATGTTTCATGATACGGCAAAAGGCACGCTTGTCAGCTTCAAGCACTTCCTTGCTTAGCGAAGAGGCTTCTTCTACAGGTCTGCCTTCCAGAGCATGAGCACGAGGGAAACGCTTCGTGTCGCGCTTGAACCACTCTGGAGCATAGCAACTCATAGAGTTCTTCCATGCACCAAACCACAGCAGGACGACCTTCAGTTCGTTACTACGTGCTTCTGCAAGGATCATATCAAGCAAACTCATGTCGTACTGTCCTTCAACGGGTTCGATCAGTTCCCATGAGATTGGTGCAAGCACAGTGTTAAGCCTAAGTTTATGAAGATGAGCAAAACATCGCTTCACGTCTTCTGGTGTTGAAGCAGAAGAATTGCCCAGTTCACCACCTATCATAAGCATCGGTTTGCCATTGGCTACAATCCTTGCAGTACCGTTGGCACGATGCTGGATATGAGTTTGACCTATCGACTGCAGAGATATAAGGCAAGCAAGTATTATGAGTGCATATCTATTCATTATATTTTACCACATATTAGTTCGTCAATAACATTTCATGATTGAAATGCGTATAGTAACGCATTATGATTTATACATTATATATTATGCATTAGTTGTCATCAAGCACCACCTCCAAGTCATCGTAGAAGATACTTTTACCACTTGTGATGCGAGGGACATCAAGACGTAGGAGTTTTGCATCCTGTGCTTCGAAGGTAATCTTCTGCCAAATAGGATTGTTGACAATGTTAGAAAACTCGCCCTTTGCAAGTTGATTCCAGTTGTTGCCGCCATCGACAGAGTTCCATAGGACGTATTCGAGAGGAATACCCTCACGATGTGTCTCGTCCGGCAAGAAGTTGAAGCGGTTGATACGTTGCGTTTCACCGAGTTCGATGAACATAGACTTGACGCCGTTCACCTCATGTCCAGGGAAGAAGATATAATAGCTGGACGACCTTTTCTCGCCAGCATCTGCAATGTCAGGAGTAATGTCAGGAGCCATGAATACACCCATACGACTGATGACTGGACGGGCAAGGCTTTCGGTGATGGTCATACGAATAGCTGTGGCGGTGACGGTTGGGAAACAGATGATTCGCTTGCGTCCGATAGTTTCAAGACCATCGCCCCAATCAGCGAGATCATCCTTTAATGCCTGCCACTTACCATCGACCATAGCTTCCAGACGGAAACGCTTTACACGCTGCCCACGGCTGATGTCTTCACATGCCATGTAGCGGTTGAAGGTGGTAGGCGTACGGAAGGTCAACGTGTAGATGGAGTCACCCTCATTCTTAGGCTTGCGTCCCTTAGCAAGGTCATGGTCAAATACTTCATGCACCATCTTATTGAAAGCCACACCACGAGCACTGTCTATAGGCGAGATAAGGCCGTTGGGCATGATAGGGAAGTTGAGCAGGAGAGTAGAATTACGACCTACTGACTTGTAATAAGTATCCATAAGCTTGGAGAGTGACTTGACATGCCCGTCCTCAGAAGTATGGTAGAACCACCCCGGACGGATGGATGTGTTCGTCTCGCCCGGGCACCACACGTCGCCATCCTCCATGCCATAATGCAGGTCACCCCACTCAGGATCCTTGGTACTGCTCATCTTGCTCCAGTTGCGATGACCGATATTGCCGGCTTCGGTACCTACCCAGCGCAGGTCTCCACGTCGGTCAGCACCATCGTTCCAAATGATGCAGTGTGGCTGAAGCTTGCGTATCATGTCGTAGGTCTCTCCCCACTGATAGTAGGTCAGACGATCTATCTGACGTGTGTCATTGGCACCTCCATACCAACCATTGCCACCATTTGCACCGTCAAACCATACCTCGAACACATCACCATAGTTTGTGAGGAGTTCGCGCAACTGATTGCGGAAGTAAGTCACATACTCAGGTCGTCCATACTCTGGATGATTTCTGTCCCATGGCGAAAGATATACAGCAAACTTCAATCCATATTCCTTACATGCATCGGCAAGTTCCCTTACCACATCGCCCTTTCCACCTTTCCATGGCGATGACTTGACAGAATAATCGGTATATTCCGATGGCCACATGCAGAATCCACAATGATGCTTAGCTGTAAATATCACACCTTTCATACCAGCAGCCTTGCACGTACGTACCCATTGGCGAGTATCGAGCCTGGACGGATTGAATAGGCTTACGTCTTCATTACCAAATCCCCATTCCTGATCGGTGTAGGTATTGAGCGAATAGTGCAGGAAAGCATACATCTCCATGTCCTGCAACGCTATCTGATCCTTAGAAGGAACAGGTTGTACTACCCTTTGTGCAAAGGATAGTGCCGAAATACTGACTGTTATTGCCAGCGTGATGAATTTCTTGTGCATAATATTTAGTATTCAATGATAAAACCATAACTATACGCCTCATTGCCTGGCAGAGTGTATTGAGGGAGCGTACGTCCGCCCCATGTATTTATGCCACCAACACCATGTACGTTGAGGTCTATATTGAGATGCATCAACCCATCACGACTTACATCATGTGGGTGCCGCAGATACTTGTCCAACTCTTCGTCGGCATAGTCGTGAGCGTTGAAACAGAGTGGTTGGAGCCCTTTGAAGATAAGTTTGTGGCTCTTGGTATTTACTTCGATGAAGCGAGTGTCGCAGCGGTAGGCATTGTCCTGCGGACGTATGTACTCTGTCTCAAAGTCGCTGAG
>JAZLKQ010000265.1:0-7860 GCA_045597745.1 Bacteroidaceae bacterium
CACCTTATATATATTATATACAACACAACACAAACACAGGATAAGACATGAACGAACCAATTTCAGCTATGAAAGCCAACCGTCTCTACTGGTTGGGCAGGTACGAGGAACGCGTGTACCTTACTTTGCATTTGCTCCGCAAGTGCTATGACAAGATGATAGATGGAGAGCCCGAAGACTACGAAGGATTCTGGAGCCGTCTCGATGCGTCAAGCAACTACAGCACTCCAGAAGAGTTTAGTCTCGGTATGCTGTACGACGAGAAGAATCCTTGCTCGATAATGTCAGAGCTCAACTGTGCCAAGGATAATGCCATACTCTTGCGTGAAGACATCACTACAGAGTCCCTATCGTATATAGAGATGAGCGTGGCGCACATGAAGAAGTGCTGCGCTAATGGCGAGAGCAACATCACGCACATGCAGCCTGTCACAGACTGGGCATTGGCATTCTGGGGATCTATCACCGAGCGTATGCACAACCGTCGTCTCGTGCCGCTGCTCATGATAGGCCGTGCGGTGGAGTTTATAGACATGATGCTGCGATATGACTATCCTTACAAGCGAGTGGCGGATGCTTACGCCGAACTCAAGCGCTTGGGAGCGAACGAGCGAAACATCTTTGACAGTATAATAGAGAAACAACTCGATGGCTTGCTTACGGACTATCAGTATGAACATGCAGACATCGACTATAAGTACAAACTGCTGAAGTACATCAACCATCTGGTTCTTGTTTAGAAGTGTGATGGAGCGTTATCTATACAACTATCAGACGATAGTGAGGTTTTATCAGCCCGTGGGTGACCATTTCATCAAGCTCAGGTGCGTGCCTTGTGAGAATGACTGCCAGCATGTGTGCAGCAGTCAGCTCACCATGCATCCAGACATAGTCATGTATCATGACAGGGATGCGTATGGCAACATCTTTATGTACGGTAGTGCACTTGATGTCCATGACTCTCTGGCGTATGTCAGTTCGGGCGTGGTCGAGCTGTCCTCCTATTCTGTTCCTGATGAAAATGTGGCACCATATTACAGATGTGCCTCTTCGCTGACCGCGATGTCAGACGAGATGAAGAAGGTAGACCATACCTCCAGCGGAGATATGTTGACAGACGCATTGTCACTATGCCATCAGGTACATTCCATGATGGATTATGTCCCGTCGTCAACAGATGACAGCACTACAGCAGCGGAGGCATTTGCTCTACGCAAGGGTGTCTGCCAGGACTATGCTCACATATTGATAGCCCTATGCAGATACCATGGCATAGTGGCACGATATGTCAATGGTTTTATAGCGGGCGAAGGAGCGACTCATGCATGGGTGGAAGTGTATGACGGCCAAGCGTGGCGTGGTATAGACCCGACTCATGACTTGCTGATAGAGCACGGCTACATCAAGCTTGCACATGGTCGTGATGCCAATGACTGTCCTGTAAGTCGAGGTACGTTTGTAGGTGGCTCTGGACAGGTGATGGAGATAAGAGTGATAGTGTATCGGTTATAGAAATACAAACGAATGAATATTAAAACAACCAATGATTAAGACAATAGTTTCATCGACATTGCCTATAGACGAGCGGCTCTTGATACGCAAGAACGTGCTCCAGGGAGGCAGTGGCAAGAAGCGTATCTGTGTGGTCACGGGTACGCATGGTGACGAACTTGAAGGCCAGATGGTATGTTATGAAGTGGTAAGGCGCATCAATGAGCATCCCGAATATCTGGACGGCACGGTGGAGGTGTACCCTGCACTCAATCCGCTTGGCATTGACACGATAGAGAGAGGAGTGCCAAACTTCGACATAGACATGAATCGCCTGTTTCCGGGCAGTCTGGACGGCTCGATGGTAGAGAGCGCTGCCTACAAGATATGCGAGGACTTGAAAGGTGCAGATCTTGTGGTAGACATACATTCGAGCAACCTGTACTTGAGGGAGACTCCACAGGTACGTATCAATGTCAATGACAAGGATGTACTTGTGCCGCTGGCTAAGCATCTCAACATAGACTTCATCTGGATACATGATGCTGCGACTGTACTTGAGGCTACACTGGCTTATTCTCTCAACTCTACTGGCACCAAATGTCTGGTGGCAGAGATGGGTGTCGGTCAGCGTATCAATCACAAGATGTGCAATCAGCTGACGCTCGGCATCTTCAACATCATGAAGGAGATGGGCATGTGGCGAGGCGTTGACGACACTACGATGCGCAGTCATCCGCTTGTCAGCGAAGGTGATACGGTCACATTTATGAATGCCGAGGCTTCGGGTGTATTCCTTACAGAGCTTCGTACAGGAATCATCGTGGAGAAGGGACAGGAGATAGGACGTATAGTCAACCCGCTGACGGGCGAAGTGCTCAGTCATGTTGTTTCGCCAGTCAAGGGCTTCTTGTTTACTATACGAGCATACCCGATAGTATATGTGGGTAGCCTTATGGCAAGAATATTTACTGGCATATAGCATTCGGGCGTCTATGTGTGAATGCATGTGACACAACATCAAGACAGATATGAAACGAAAGATTATTTATAACATAAGTTCACCCTATCGTGATGAGTTCCGCATACATGGTTTTGAATTTGGTTCGGGTGAAAAGTCAATAGCGATCGTAGGATCAATGCGCGGTGACGAGATTCAGCAGCAGTATATATGCGCATGTCTGGTCAAGGCGCTCAAGAAGATAGAGCGTGCAGGAATGATAGCTCCTGACAAGAGCATAGAGGTCATACCGTCGTGCAATCCGTTCTCCATGAATGTGTCAAGACGTTTCTGGACAATGGACAACACCGACATCAACCGTATGTTTCCTGGCTATGACAAGGGAGAGACGACTCAGCAGATAGCTGCTGCCGTGTTCAAAGAGATTAAGGATTACCGCTATGGAGTGCAGATGGCAAGTTTCTATATGCCAGGCGACTTCGTACCTCATGTCCGTATGTTAAAGACAGGATATGAAGACATTGAGTCGGCACGCCTCTTTGGACTGCCATACGTGTCTGTACGCAAGCCGTTGCCATTTGACACAACGCTGCTCAACTACAACTGGCAGATATGGGAGACAAGCGCATTCTCTATCTATGCAGGCCAGACTGATGACGTAGAGCATCAGTCGAGCAGACTCACAGTCGAGGCTGTGCTGAGGTTTATGTATCGTACAGGCATCATCTTGCAGCGTCCACTAAGTTCGGGTTACGACAGTACGTTTGTCGATGAGGCTGACCTTGTAGGAGTGAAGTCCAACGTGGCAGGAATATTCTACAAGATAAAGGGTGCAGGCGACCTTGTAGAGGAGGGCGAGCCTATTGCTCGCATCATAGACCCGTATGATGGTGGTATCATTGACGAGGTCAAGTCGCCGGTGACAGGGCAGATATTCTTTGCCTACAACAAGCCGCTTGTACTGCAGAATTCGGCAATATATAGGATATACAAAGGGGAGAGCGTATAGAGCCCTCCCCTTTGTGTTGCTTGTTGATATGTAAAGCGGCTTTACAGAGCCTGCATGTCGTTCAGTTTCTTATAATATCCACCAAGAGCGATAAGTTGGTCGTGTGTACCTCGTTCGACGATGCGTCCCTCGTGTAGCACACATATCTCGTCTGCATTCTTGATAGTAGAGAGACGGTGCGCTATGGCAATGGTTGTGCGTGAGTGCATGAGGCGCACGAGGGCATCTTGTACCAGTCGCTCAGACTCTGTGTCAAGTGCACTTGTTGCTTCGTCGAGTATAAGTATAGGTGGGTTCTTGAGTATGGCACGTGCGATACTGATACGCTGACGTTGACCACCAGAGAGCTTGCCTCCACGGTCGCCGACTAGAGTGTCGTATCCGTTCTCCGTCTCCATGATGAAGTCATGAGCGTTGGCTATGCGTGCGGCTGCTTCCACCTGTTCGCGAGTTGCGCCTTCAAGACCAAATGCTATATTGTTGAAGATGGTGTCGTTGAAGAGTATTGCTTCCTGATTGACATTGCCGATGAGCGAACGTAGGCTACGTATAGACATCTGCTTGATAGGCTTTCCGTCAAGCAGTATCTCTCCTGAAGTCACATCGTGATAACGTGGGATGAGGTCTACCAGCGTACTCTTGCCAGAACCAGACTGACCAACGAGTGCAATGGTCTTGCCACGTGGTATGGTGATGTTGATATCGTGAAGGACCTCTCGTGTGTCCTCGCCGTATGAGAATGACACATTGCGCAACTCAATGCAGTCGTCGAGACCTTCGACGGCCATAGGGCGGTCAGCCTCTGTTATATGATTCTCAGCACCGAGTATCTTGTTGATACGTTCCATGGATGCCATACCCTTCTGTATGCCATACCCTGCCTTTGACAGGTCCTTGATAGGTTGCAGAGTGGTGTAGAGTATGACGAGGTAATAAATGAATGTGCTGGCATCGATATCGGAAGTCTGTGAGAATATAAGGTAACCACCGAACCAAAGTACGATGACTATCATGCAGGTGCCAAGAAACTCGCTGACTGGATGAGCTGCCGACTGGCGAATGGCAACACGCATGGATGCAGTGCGAAATTCGTCGTTGACTTTCTCAAATCTCTTAGTCATCTTATCCTCGGCGATAAATGCCTTGATGATACGCAGTCCGCCGAGCGTCTCCTCTATCTGGCTCATGCTGTCGCTCAGCTTGGACTGGGCGAAGAGTGAACGGCTCTTGAGCTTCTTGCCAATCTTGCCGATGCTACCTGCCAGTATAGGCACTACGAGCAGGGTAAAGAGGGTAAGCTTCCAGCTGATGGAGATCATGGTGCCAAGATATACGGCGATAAATATAGGATTCTTGAACACGGTATCGATACTGCTCGTGATGCTTGCATCCACTTCGTTGACATCTGTGCTGGTACGAGTGAGGATGTCACCTTTGCGTTCGTCCGAGAAAAAAGAAAGTGGCAACGACACTATCTTGCGGTATATGTCGGCACGAATGTCTCTTACTACACCTGTACGTAGCGGCATGAGACATGCCGAACCGCCAAAGTATGTAGCAGTCTTAAGCAACGTTAGCACAGCAAGAGCAGCTCCGCACATCAGAAGTGTAGTGGCTTCGCCATACGAATCTATAAATCCCTGGATGAAGTAATAACCATTGTTCTCCGCAACCTTGAGCGACTCTGATAGCCCATGCGCAGACGACCAGTCTTGCAGTTCGTATCTGTCAGTGTTGATCTTGAAGAGTATCTGGAGTATAGGTACGAGTATGGAGAAAGACACCACATTGAAGAGTGCGGCAAGTATATTCATGCCGAATGCACCTGCAATGTATCCCTTGTAGCGGGCAAAGTATCTGCCCATGATCTTGTAAAATTCTCTCATGCCTTGATATATCTATTTCCTGCCGAAGTCAGCGGGTATTTCGCCCCACTGGTCGGTTGGCCATTTGATGATGGTATTGGTAAAAGTATTTGTGACAAGCCACTGTTCTGCACGTTGTATCATGTCATATACCTGAGCTGACTTGTCGTTGCGCTTGAGATTTGTCTTGCATTTGCGAGCCTTGATCCATAGCTGTGCGTTACGGCTATCACTGTATATCGGCATGTCATGCAGCCCCTTCTGCTTAAGGAGGGCAAGGCCATGGACTATCGCAAGAAACTCTCCGATGTTGTTGGTGCCCCATATCGGGCCGTAGTGGAATATCTCCTTGCCAGTCCTTAGGTACACTCCACGATACTCCATCATGCCGGGATTGCCACTACATGCAGCATCAACGGCTATGGCGTCGTTGATGGCTTCGGGCGGAAGTACGGGCGGTAGAGCTTGTTGGGTCGGCTGAGCTTGGACTTTCCTTGTCTTAGGTTTTACCTTAGTGACATCAGGAGTCACGCTCTTGATATGCGCTTCATATCCCAACTCAAAAGCTTCTTCTGCCTCTGCCTCAGACTTGAATGCCTTGTACTTGGCGCCGCCGAATCCCTCTACTGCCTCCTTACATGCCTCCCATGTGGTGTAGATACCGGGTTCGGTACCTTCCCACACCACATAATATTTAGGCTTGTTGTTTGCCATCAGTATTACATTCTATCAGGCATTTCTATACCGAGGAGACCCATACCGAGACTTACGACCTTAGCCACAGCCTTGGCAAGTGAGAGGCGGAAGAGCTTCTTCTGCTCGTCTTCTTCTCCCAGGATTGTATAGTCGTGATAGAACTGGTTGAACTCTTTAGTAAGTTCGTAGCAGTAGTTGCAGATACCAGATGGACTGTAGTCTGTGCCTGCCTGACGTACAGCAGCTGTAAATGCGTTGAGCTTCTGTATGAGTTCTGTCTCCTTGGTTGATATGCTTATGCCAGTAGGCAACTGGGCAGGGATTACGATACCCTGTGAGCCTGCCTTGCGGAGAATTGATGCGATACGGGCGTATGTATACTGTATGAATGGGCCTGTATTGCCGTTGAAGTCGATGCTCTCTTCTGGATTGAAGAGCATATTCTTGCGAGCGTCCACCTTGAGGATAAAGTACTTGAGTGCGCCGAGTCCGACCTTGCGAGCGACTTCCTTAGCCTCTTCCTCTGGCATGTCAGTCTTCTTTGCACGGTCTTCACTTGCAGCGTACGCATCACTTATCATAGCCTCCATAAGGTCGTCAGCGTCTACGACAGTGCCTTCACGAGACTTCATCTTGCCGTTAGGCAGTTCGACCATACCGTATGAGAAGTGTACAAGATCCTTTCCCCACTTGAATCCGAGCTTGTCGAGCAGGATGGAGAGTACCTGGAAGTGGTAGTTCTGTTCATTGCCTACTACATATATCATCTTGTCGATAGGGAAGTCCTGAAAACGTAGCTTGGCAGTACCGATGTCCTGAGTCATGTATACGCTTGTGCCGTCACTACGTAGAAGAAGCTTCTCGTCGAGCCCCTCAGCCTCGAGGTTGGCCCATACGGAGTTGTCGTCACGACGATAGAAGAATCCCTTCTCGAGACCTTCTATAACCTTCTCCTTGCCCTCGAGGTAAGTGTCAGATTCGTAGTATATCTTGTCGAATGTGACTCCCATCATCTTGTAAGTCTCGTCAAATCCCGCATATACCCATTCGTTCATCTTCTTCCAGAGACTGCGTACCTCAGGGTCGTTGTTCTCCCACTTGACAAGCATCTCGTGAGCTTCCTTGATGAGAGGAGACTCCTGCTTAGCCTTTTCCTTAGCGGCGTTAGCCTCCATGCCTTCGGCGATATACTGCTGTGCGAGTACGTCGCATTCTGCCTTGTAGTGCTTGTCAAACGCTACATAGTAGTCACCGATAAGGTGGTCGCCCTTCTTGCCAGAAGACTCAGGAGTCTCACCGTTGCCCCACTTGAGCCATGCAAGCATGGACTTGCAGATATGTATGCCTCGGTCGTTGACGATATTTGTCTTGACAACCTTGTTGCCGTTAGCCTCTACTATTCGTGCAAGTGCAGCACCAAGCAGGTTGTTGCGCACGTGTCCGAGGTGGAGAGGTTTGTTGGTGTTAGGTGAAGAGTATTCTATCATGACGAGAGGCGAATTGTCGGTTACAGGAGCAAAACCGAACTTCTCGTCTGCATTTATCTCGTTGAGAAGAGTGATCCAAGGAGCGTCGCTGATGACCAGATTGAGAAATCCCCTCACTACGTTAAACTTGGCAACAACTTCGCCGACGTTGTCTACGAGATATTGTCCTATCTCTTCGCCCACTTGCTCTGGCTTCTTGCGAGCAAGCTTGACGAATGGAAATACTACTACTGTGAGGTGTCCCTCAAATTCAGCCTTAGTCTTTTGCAGTTGCACCTGCTGTGCCTCTGCATCAACGTCGTACAGAGCCTTGGCAGCACTTTGTACGCCTGCAATGATTTTCTCTTCGAT
>JAZLKQ010000266.1:0-3947 GCA_045597745.1 Bacteroidaceae bacterium
TTGCACTCGCTGGCTGTAGGCAAGATGTCGAGCTCGCATGTGTACACATGAAATCCCTGTTTGTCTGCTACTGGCATGAAGTCATATTCCTGCTCGTCGATAGTGATGTACAGTGGCTGGTTGTTGTCAGGGTTGTTCCAACCCATTTCGGTTACGAAGAGTTCGCGAAATGCACATCTGTCTATAAGTGAGTCAAAGTCTTTGCGTCTCATGATTGGATATTGTCTTGCTTAGAGTATTCGTTTCTTAATCCCATAGCACATATTACACGTGCTTCTTTTTCTTCTGATTCATCAGTAACAATGCATAGCTGATTGGCATTGTACATCTCTACCAGATAGTCAGCGAAAGAACTAATAATGTCTCCACGCTTCAGCATCTGACCCAAGGTGAACTTAGACTGCTCGCGCATAGGATAATTGTATATCTGGTCGATGGCTTCCTTGAGTTCTGTAGTACCAAACAATGGATTTTGTGCAATATAAGACTCCATCATCGTGACTACCTTGTATTTAGTGCTGAAACGGCTTCCAAGCATTCCGCTTGTCTTGAAGTTCATCTCGCTGACTTCCGCAAGTGCTTTATCCACAAGTTCATGATGATTATCCAATGTTTCGACACATGGAGTATTGGCGTCACATTGCATTGCTTTGAGGATGGCAAGCTGCGACTGAGTGACGATGCGTCCTTTGCTATCCACCCATGTGAGCATATCGCTGTCGCTTGATGTCTTGGCGTATGTTACTACACCTTCATCTATAGAGCGGCCAGTATTGTGCTTAGTGGTATATGCCTTTTCGGGAATGGCAGGAATGATGCTCTTCAGGTCAGGATTGGCATCAGTGGCATTCTTCCATATCTGGTATGCGTATGATGCCATGTCTACGTCGCTGTCGTCCTCATCGTCAAGTGCACCAGACTTCTCGTTGAACAAGTCTTGTAGATTTTGTGCATTGCCTTCGAAGAATATCTCGTCCGAACCTACTACATTAGCATTTTCATTGATACGGTTGTTGAGTCGTGTACGTAGATTTATTATCTTGTCTACACCTTCGGCAGGGAAGAATGAGTAGCATCTTATCCTTTCTGCTTCCTGACCAATACGGTCTACACGACCTGCTCGTTGGATGAGGCGAATGATAGCCCATGGCAGGTCATAGTTGACGATGATGTGAGCATCCTGCAGATTCTGCCCTTCGGAGAGTACGTCTGTTGCAATGATGATACGCAACTCCTTGTCGGCTTCTACGCTTACGTTATTGCTTTGTGGGGAAAATCTCTCAACTATCTCTGTAGGATTTTTTGTGCCACCAGTCACACAGCCCACTCCTTTGATGCCACGCTTCTGTAGCTGACGAGCTATGTACTCAGCAGTGTCACTGTACTGAGTAAATACCAAAATCTTCTCTTGAGGGTGAATCTCAGAGAGGAGTCTTTCGAGTTCGTTGATTTTCTGGTCTTCCTTGATAGTCCATGCGCCACACATCTCTATCATCTTGAATAGAGTGTCACAGTCTTTCTTGAGCTGCTGTTTGAGCGAGCGCTTGAAGAAACGAGAGTCAAGACGCTTGACACTGCCGCTACTCTTCTGCGCTAAAAGTTCGTAATACCCTTTGGCAACATTCATATATAGGTCGGGGTTGGTGCTGACACTAATCTTGCCATCCTCTTCCTTGAGTATGCTATCCACAGGTGTTGTGTCAGGTATCTGATTCTGGTCATCATCTTCCATAAAGTCGTCTGGCAGTGCGTTCTCGTCACTGATAGGCAACTTTAGTTTGTTTTCGATGGCATAGATAAACACCATGTTGCGCAGTATATGGCGGTATAGAGTAAGGAGGAACGAATATCCTGAAGAATCGATACGCTTGAAGAATGTGCTCATGCAGAATCCCATCATACGCTGGCCTGCTCGTGATAGGTTTTGTAGGTATTGCTTTTCTGTATTGTTTGCCTCTTCTTTCTTTTTCTCATCTATATATTTGGAGAGACCATATCGAGGCAGCTTCAGTTCCTTCATCACGTCTATCATCTCTTCGCTGTACAGACGAGAGTATTGGTCGCCTTGATGAGTCTTGAACTTCAATGCACAAGGTATGCGGTCAGGGAAGTAACTGCGATGTCCATTGTTGAACTGGAGATACTTACGCCCGTTTTCCGGATCGGTCATGGCGTAGTTGTCCTTGATGAAAGTACGAGTACGACGAACGAGAAATAACTTCATGAGGTCGCGCCAGTCTTCTACTTTGTAGCTTTGCTCAAAGGCACGTATAGAGCGTATGAATACTTCATTGTGCTTGATGAGAAATTGACGTTCGCCACCAATCGCGTTGATATAGTGCTCTGGACGGATGCCCAAGTCCATATCTGGGTCGAGGAAGAGTTTGAGCTGGTTGCCAAGGTCTGTAAAGTCTTTGTTGTATGGTGTTGCGGTAAGGAGCAAGACCTTGCAGTCCATAGAGTTGATAAGGTCCTTGATATTATGATAGCGTGAGCCTTCCGAATTACGCAGATTATGACTTTCGTCGATAATGACGAGCTTATAGTACTTCATATTCTCTATATCAAGTCGCTTTTGCAGAGAAGTGACATCTGCCTTGAGGTCATAATGCTTGATGTACTTCTGCCACATTTCCTGCAAGTTGGCGGGACAGATGATGAGTGTAGATGCGTAGTATTGCTGCTCAAAGACTTTGGCGATAGCACATGCTGTAATAGTCTTGCCCAATCCTACTACATCGCCTATCATTGCACCACCTCGCTTGTCGTTGTTCAAATGTTTGGCTGCAATCTTAACAGCTGTCTCCTGAAACTCAAACAGGTCTTTCTTAAACATAGGAGGTAGCGTATACTCTGCTATACCAGTGCGTGCATCCTGAGAGAGCATATATGCAGTCTTTAGATATATATGATATGGAGATACCTCATCTGCTGACGCCCAACTATTTTCGATAACATCTATCAGATCTTCGGTAATATCTATAGAGAACTTATCTTCCCAACGGTCGTTAAACCACTGTGCAAGATATTCTGCATTACCACTATCGTCCATTTCTGCATTTAGTTCACCTTGTCCCGTGAGTCCGCTATATGTCAGGTTGCTACTTCCCATAAATGCATATACCTTTCTAATATTGCTATGTGGATTGTGAGCTATATAGAGTTTGGCATGAAGAGGATTGCGGAGAAATAGCTTAACACAGACTTTCTTATCTTTCAACTGCTGGCAGAGCGTGCGCAGTGTGTCTTCGTCCTTTGCTGTAGATGAACCTATTAGCAACTGACGACGAAACTCTTCTGCAATTTTTCTTCTGCACTTCTGTACATAGTCAGCATCAGGGATAAATGGCATCTTACGATACTTCATTCTTATAATCTCCTCAGGAGCTCTCTGCATACCGATAAGCAATCGCGCTGTACGGTGTATACGCTCGTCACCTTCGTAGATATAGTCGCCTTGTAGTTCGTTGATGTCATCTGCAATAAAGTCCCAGCCTCTGAGATTGAAGTAGCCAACGCAGAAGTCCATGCGTGATATGCCAGGTTCGGTGATTACATTGTCAAGGATATCCTTAAACTTTCTTCCGTCACCAATATTGTCATATATCTTGGACATAGTATTAGAAAGTATTTTATGCCAAGTTGATACCCAAGACAAGGCCGATTCTTTGTTGTTAATATTAGCTTTAGGAAATAAAAAACGTAGGTATCTTACTTCTGCTCGCTCGTACATCTAGGCTTCCCACGGCCTTACTTGCAAAACGAACAGAAAAGACACCTACGTGAGGATATAATACACCCATAAAGCGTGCTAGAGGAACCATTGCTGGCCCTCGGCACGCTAACGGGTGGGTATAATCCAACCGTAGCATCTATTTCTGCTTTGTTCTTGGCAAGTAATCTAGCTTTTGGGAATTTAGATGTACCAAAAACAAGCGTCCATAAAC
>JAZLKQ010000267.1:0-2077 GCA_045597745.1 Bacteroidaceae bacterium
CACCTTAAGGTGTACGAGCTGTTGAAGCCTATTCCTGATGGCAAGACTTACAAGTCGGACTTTGACCCTGTCAAGGAAGGTTATGTTGACGTGAGCCGTCCGCTGCAGTCAATGGCTTTCACTATGAAGGATCTGACACTCGATAGTGCTGTTGTGAACTCTTCCCAGTATAGAGCATACTTCAAGATTCCGCTCAACAACGAATATACCCGCAATGGAAAGACCTACAAGAACTACGGCACTTACGTCATGCAACGTTATTATGAGAGTCTGCGTGACAATGATGGTGCCTTCAGTTCATTCAATAAGTTCAACTATCATGTGTGCCACGGTATCTACGTGGCCGTTGACAATGGCGAGGGCGCGATGGCTACCATCGAAGGAACTGATATGGAAATCTTTTTCCGCTATTATGGTGGAAACGATACCATTCCAGAGAAGACTGCGGGAACTTCTATATGCGGTACGGACGAAGTACTGCAGACTTCTTGCATCGAGACAGACAACAATGCATTGCAACAGTTGGCTGCAGACAACTCTTGTACTTACCTGAAGACTCCTGCTGGACTCTATACGGAGATGACAATCCCTGTAGATGAGATCATGTATGCTCACGAGAAAGATAGTCTTAGCAAGGCGAAGGTTACCCTTCAGTGTATGAACTCTGAGGGCTACAATGGTAATGTCTATTCCGCACCGCAGTATTTGCTCATGATTCATGCGGATAGTGTGCAGACGTTCTTCAACGAGAAGAAGCTGACAAACGGTCGCAACGCTTTCCTTGCTTCGTATTCTTCAACAACGAATTCCTATACATTCGATAATTTTGCGGGTATGGTAGCATACATGAATAACCTGAAGAATACAGGAAAGGCGGGAGACAACTGGAATAAGGTGGCACTTGTGCCAGTCAGCGTAACTGTCAATTCTAGTTCGTCCAGCAGTTCAAGTTCTTCCGTATCGGCAATCTATCATAATATGGCACTCACGTCCGTGAAGCTCGTGGGCGGTTCAGATCCTCTTATGCAAACTAAGATGTCCGTGGTCTATACCCGAATGTCGGAATAACTCTTCCAACAAACAACATAACTATGGCTCAATATTTGGTAAGTGACTCTCGAAAGGTCACTACTCACAGACTAAAAGAAATGAAGCTTAGAGGTGAGAAGATTTCCATGCTCACCTCATACGATTATACTATAGCCTCCATTGTTGACGCAGCTGGTATCGACTGCATATTGGTGGGAGACTCGGCAAGTAATGTGATGGCTGGTAATGCTACAACCCTCCCTATTACCGTGGAGCAGATGATTTACCACGCAACATCCGTGACAAGGGCTGCCAAGCGAGCACTTGTGGTTTGCGATATGCCTTTCGGTTCGTATCAGATAGACCGCAAGGAAGGTGTGCGCAATGCTATTCAGATAATGAAGGAAAGCGGATGTGATGCTCTCAAGCTTGAAGGTGGTGAGGAAATCATCGACACCATAAAGGGCATTCTGGATGCAGGCATTCCCGTGATGGGACATCTTGGTCTTACTCCGCAGAGCATCAATAAGTTCGGTACATACGCTGTTCGTGCCAAGGAAGATGCTGAGGCGGCAAAGCTTATTGCTGACGCGAAGCTCCTTGACGAGGCTGGTTGCTTTGGAATTGTCCTTGAGAAGGTTCCCGCTGCTTTGGCTAAGAAGGTGACAGAGGCAGTATCTTGTCCTACCATTGGCATTGGTGCTGGACCGGACACAGATGGTCAGGTGCTTGTTGTTGCTGACATGCTCGGCATGACAAAAGGCTTCTCGCCAAAGTTTCTTCGCCGTTATGCTGACCTCAACGCAGTCATGACAGATGCTATCGGCTCCTATATTACAGATGTTAAGGTAAAGAACTTCCCTACTATGGAAGAGTCTTATTAAGATATTTCTATTTTGATATGAGACACATATTATATATTATAACCCTCTTGTTACTTCCTCTTAATCTCTCTGCGCAGACTTACACAAAGGCTTGTAATGACAAGAAACTTGTCAAGGCTGCGAAGAAATGGGTAAAGAAAGGTTCATGGCGCAACGGCTTCAAG
>JAZLKQ010000268.1:0-6869 GCA_045597745.1 Bacteroidaceae bacterium
AGATAAACAACAACTTGTCTTTCGACAATCTGGAGGAGATGAAGTTGTTGCAGAAGGAATTGTTGCCGAACGTGGATGAGACATCAACCGTCCTGCCACCATTTCGTTGTGATCTCGGTTTCAGAATCAAGATAGGAAAGAATGTAACGGTCAATCACAACTGCACCTTCCTCGACAATGCTCCGATAGAGATTGGCGACAACTGCCTGATAGGTCCTGATTGCCATTTCTACACACCTCAGCATCCTATGGATTATGAGCAGAGACGCCGACCTGTTGAAAGGTCGCTTCCTATCAAGATTGGGTGCGACACATGGATAGGCGGCAATGTGACCATCTGCCCTGGAGTTACCATAGGAGAGCGTTGCATAGTAGGCGCAGGTAGTGTGGTGACACATGATGTGGAGTCAGACACACTTGTAGCGGGCAATCCTGCAAAAGTAATCAGAAAACTTAATTGCCAATAACACATAATACAAGAAACAATGAAATCGTTTGGCACAAAAACCATTGGCTGTGCCAAATAGTATATTATCGCAAAAATATAATAAACTAAAGAATCAGATATGCATAAGAAAATAATCTACATCTTTATTGTTGCTGCATTGAGCATCTCACTGCTTGCAGCATTTGTCACAAAGCAGTTTGGCATCGATCTGGGTACAATGGATTGGATTGCTCACTGGGTGTCATCACCTGTTGCTCTGCTATTGGGCATCGTGTTTGCCCTAACGTTTGGCGCAACTTATGAGAAGTTCACAGGACTGATGTCCAAGAAGATGTTGCAGTACTCAGTCATAGGACTTGGTTTCGGCATGAATGTTAATCAGGCACTTGCATCGGGCAAGGAGGGTATGCTGTTTACTATCGTCAGCGTATTCGGCACGCTTGCTATCGGTTGGCTGATAGGAAGAAAACTACTGAAGGTAGACAAGGATACGAGTTATCTCATCAGTTCTGGTACAGCCATCTGCGGTGGTTCTGCCATCGCTGCAGTAGGTCCTACGATAAAGGCAAAAGCTGAGTCAATGTCCGTGGCACTTGGAGTTGTATTCGTGTTGAACGCCATTGCTCTCTTCATATTTCCATACATCGGCGACGCTATCGGCATGACGATGAAGGAGTTTGGCATGTGGGCTGCCATTGCCATTCACGATACGAGTTCGGTGGTAGGAGCGGGATCGGCATACGATGCACTTCACCCAGAACTAATAGCAAGCGAAGGCGTTTCTGCACTTGAGGTAGCTACGACTATTAAGCTTACCCGTGCTCTTTGGATAGTCGCATTGGTACTTGTCACTCCGTTTATCATGCGAAATAACGACGGAAACGAGACAGCTGCGAAACCATGGTATCAGACCATTCCTCGCTTCATCATCTGGTTTGTTGTTGCAATTCTTGTAAATACCTATCTGCTATCAAATGCATCGCTAATTGGTGAAAATGCCGCAACCATAGGTTCTGGTATAAGTAGTGCGGTCAACCAACTTGCCAAACATCTCATCACATTGTCCCTCTTCTTTATTGGAGCAGGACTGACACGCAAGACTCTCAAAGCGGTAGGTATACGTCCTCTCATCCAAGGCATACTACTTTGGATTGCCATCAGTTGTGCATCATTGGCATATATACTCTATTTATAAATATAGTCTATATGTATAAACACGTTGACATGTGCGTGGAGATACATCCAACCACCAGCAGTAAGTGAATTTGTGAGAGTCATTAAGCAAGAAACATCAATGTGGTTGAAGTCGTATCACACTTCCATCTTAATACTTGTAGGTATTCTTCTTGCCATATGACTTCATCTGCTCAGGTTCAACCTGGATATATTGTAGTTCGTCATCAACCTTTGTGATGATAGTATACTGGCTGAATACCTCGTGTGGTGTCTTGATGATGTAGTTGATGAGCTTAGTCATCTCGGCTTCGCTGATCTTGTCATACTGCAGCATCGGGATGCCAGTCTCCTCATCTTCTGCATAACAGTTGTCGTCAATGAAGGATATACCGTAGCCGGCAGCGTGTGGAGTAAACAGTATCATGTCATTCTCCATCTTGCCTACCTGGTAGTATACTCCACCCTCTCCCATTGAAGAACTAAATATGAGTCCCTCGTATTTGCCCGACTTAACCATGTGAATACGCTTGTTGTCGGTCAGGTCCTGTGCAGTTACTGCCTGTACAGTCACGGCTTCACACTTGCTGGCTGGTACATAACCACTACCGACATCTGGCAATGGCAGTTCGTAGTACCCCTTCTTCTCACTCAACACAGGAAGTATATCATCTGAAGTGAAGTATATAGGTGAAGTGTCGCCAAATCCTTCGCCCCAGTCCTCTTCCTTCTCAACCTTCTGATTGCTCCACTGATTGTATGACGCTTCGCTCATGTCTACAAATACCGCATAAACATCTGAGTCTGGAGACTTCATATATTTGGTCCCGTCGTCAATACACTTTACAAGATTGAGTTTGGCAGGTACATATAGGGACAATTCTACATCGGCAGCAACTTCGGCATTCTCATGATTGTCGTCAGCCGCTTCGCTCGATGCGCTCTTTCCATTACAACTTGTAGTAAATGAAGATAAAGTCAGCAGTACAGATACGATAGCTGACAACGTAAAGATTTTTCTGTTCATGATAATGTTTGTTTTGGTTATGTTGCAAATATAATATAATACTATCAAATATACAAAACAGATACAGACAAAGTGCATAAACGTCGTCGTAGGCTTTAATATATATGTGCGACTAAGATTATCTTTTGATATAAAAAAGGCGAAGATGTAGTTGGCACACTATATATTAGCTGTGCCCAAGCATATCATTGCCATTATTTTACCAGCAATACTTGGTCGATGACAACCCCTTCTGTCAATGCCTGTATGGTAAGTATATGGGTGGACTGAGTCTTATCGAATGGAAGTCTAAGGCGTCTGATGGCTTGGTTGCGCAGTACATTCTGCTTCCATTCCTCACTACGATCGTAGGTCTGATACTCCGCAACTACGGTATTGTGACCATCAACACATACGGAGATAGCCAGTCTGCCGTCTGTATCTACAGGATGATTTGGTAGCAAACGTAATTCGATGTCAATGGAGTCCGTGGCGCTTTCGACATGAGCATCACTTGCTGAGATGATGTTGTCCAGACTGTATTCCACCCGTTGTCCCTTACTGAGGATATAGGCATTGCCATCATATCCGAGGTTGGTCAGAAGCCTGACATCATCTGGGACAGGCAGTGTAATCATTGACGTCGAATCGTTGGGATAAAGCGGTAAAGTGCCATTGTTTATCTTATTGAATACTACAAGATTGCGTGGAGACATATCCATTATGCCTCTAAATTTGCCTTCATTCTCTATACCTTCGTTGTACAACCTTGTGAGAACAACTATAGAGTCATGCGCTTCTTCAGACTTCATCGGGCAGAGATACTTGATATTCATCTGGGCAGATGCCTGCACTGGGTACTTTACCAACTGCATGTAGGCGTCCTTACGGTCAGTGCTGATCGACTGCCATATACGCTCCACCTCATCAGACAGAGCAGTGTATCTCGACACTCTATCAGCGGCATGGCGAGCGTTCCACCAATGTATTGGTCGTATGGTGTTCCAATAGGTCTTGTCAGCTTCCTCGGTGCGTGTTCCCGCTATATGTTCTGGTTTGCATTCGTATGACAGGCGATAATGCTCTGTCATAATGTCTGCGAGCCTGATGGACAATGCTTCATCGCCAAACTCTCGCTGATAAAACGCCTTGAGCGCATCGTATTCGGCATCAAGCCCACGTGCATCGTCAAGACCATGCCATGCCATATTGATAAAGTCCTCTATATGATACTCTGCCGGCTTGATGTCACCCACGTTGAGAATCCACATCTCTCTGATACCGCGCTGATACGCTTCTGTCATCTGCTGGCGCATCAGGTATGGTGAGAGTGTTGACAGCCACAGGTAGTCATGTGGTCTGCCCCAGTACGATACATGATAGTATATGCCATTGCCTCCCTGGCGTCGTGCCTCAATGCTGTCAGGGAAATGTCGTATGTAACCATAATTGTCATCTGTCCACATGAGCGTGACGTCATCAGCAACCTTTAGTCCACTCTTATAGATGTCGAGCACTTCCTTGTATGGGACGAACACCTGAGGAAATGTCTCTTGTCGGTGCTTCTTTGCCGCCACGTCGAGCATCGCCCTTTGGTCGTCAATCACCATCTGAAGATACTTTACCTTATCCTCACGGGTCTTAACGCCCTGCATCGATCCGTCGTGCACTCCACGCATACCTATAGTATACACGATATCCTGTCCCGCCACTTCATCGAGGCGAGATGACCAGAAGTCAAGGACTTTCTCACGATTGGTCACATAGTTGTATTCGCCTTCGCCACGGAGAGCCCATTCCGTAGCTGTAGAACTTGCCATCGGCTCGCAATGCGACCCTCCAATGTATATGCCGTACTTTGCAGCTACCTCCCTGTTGCCTGGTATTAAGAAGAATGGTTGCGAACACTCATGCATTGCAGGCCAGTAGTAATTGGCACGCAGACGAAGCAACAACTGAAATATCTTCTCGTTGGTCTCAGGTCCTATACCACCCTTGATACGGGTAGAAGAATTATTGGTAATGCTGATGTCCTCTCTCTTTGTTGCCCAAGGCAATATGCCCCAGTCCTCATCATTGATAAAGATTCCTCGATATGACACCCTCGGATATTGGCTGTCGACATATCCAGATGGTATAGTCAGGACGTCCTTCATCCGCGGTGTGCAGTCCGCCCACCATTCCCATGGACTGACACCCATCAGACGTGAGACTTCAAGTAGTCCGTACGCTATGCCATGACTATCAGCCCCATATATAAGGAGGCGACCTTGTTTTGATACAATTTCAAACCCCTCACGTCGCAGGTTCTTATTAATACCGCATACAATATCAGCCTTGGACGATTTGCTTTCAACGACCTTTGCATCAAGCACGCTCTCCGCATCAGCAGACATCATCGCAAGTGCAGTACGAGCCACATCGTCCAAACCCTTTGGCAGGAACACACGCACTTCTGCACCCTTGACTACACGAAAGTCTTGTGCACACAAAGGTATCATCACACTACATGCAATAATAAAGAGTGCTATGCGGATCGTGTGATTTCTCATGATAATATCAAAACATTTAGATACTTCAAAAGGAAATACAAATTAGAAGAAACTCTTCACTATAAAGAAGATGACAGGCACAATCAATGACGGCAACATGTTGAGAGTCTTGCAATCCTTGACTTTAAGTATTGACAATCCCGATGCAAGAATCAGTATTCCACCTACCAACGAGAGTTCCGCGATAAGTTCTTCACTAATAGCCGTCTCAGACATTTTCGCAATAGAATAGAACAAGCCTTGCCAGCAAAACAGTACAGGAGCAGCCCATATCATACCTATACCGTATGTCGACGCAAGCACAGCACTCGTCACAAGATCCAAAGTCGCATTGGTATACAGATATGTATTGTCATCCTGAAGAGCGCTCAGTACTGGTCCAAGCATCGAAAACGTACCTATACAATACAATAATATGCCAGTAGAAAGCCCTTCGGCGAGTTTTGGAGGCTCAGCGTTTGCTTCACGTTTCATGTCAGCCTCCTGCTTTTTCTTCTTCTTGCCGAGCTTGTCTACAAGTCGTGCAAACTTATCCGTAAGATTGAGCGAATAACCAATCAGCGACCCTATAGCAATACTAACGATAAACAGTACAGGGTATTGACTCTGAGGCATGTATCTCACAAAAGCATTGACTCCGAGACATATCGAACAAAGTCCCATCGCATTGTACAACGCTACCTGATGCTGCGGCTTTACTCCCTTTCTTAAAAAACTGCCTGCAGTACTACCTATGATAATACATGCCGTGTTTGCAATAGTTCCTAACATTAGTTGATAAACGAGTCTTAGTACACCTGTTGGGAATCGAACCCAAATCGAAGGAACCGGAATCCTTTATTTTATCCATTAAACTACAGGTGCATGGGTTAATAACGATTGCAAAGTTAAGAAAAAGCGACGAAACGTGCAAAAATCCTCCATCAAATAAAACTTTTTGCTATCATTCTTGCATAAGTCGTAAGAAACCTCTACCTTTGTATCCGCTTTTAAGCACATAAGGATGGTTCGGTAGCTCAGCTGGATAGAGCAACAGCCTTCTAAGCTGTGGGTCTTGGGTTCGAATCCCAACCGAATCACTTAACAACAAATCGCTATCTTTCATACATTGATGAAATGATGGCGATTTTTTATTTTGCCATTTTTCATACAATTTATGCAAGATTTCTGTTCAAAAGTTATCAAAAGTTATCATTCTTTATCAAGAATGAAAAATAGAAAATGGTTTATTAGTAATGGAATCCTTTATGAAGAATAATTGATCATGTATGTTGTACCAACAATCCGCAGATACTGACATGCACATGCGCTGTCGGTATCTGCAGATTGTTGTAAAGGTATGTATGTGGGCTTAGTACTTGACTGGTACAAAGTAGAATTTCCAGGAACTTGATCCCGGTTCGATAATGTCTATCTCGTCGCATCTGCCTCTGAGAGGCTCGAAATAGAGAGTAAAGACGTGAGACGAACCTGCCTGTACTGGTGTGTCACTAAGTGTATGTGTGATGTTGGCACAACGGATGAGTGAGTACTTCCTGCCTGACTTGCTGTCAAGGACAAATGTGTTGCGGTCAATGGCAATCCTGTCTGGTCTGTTGTTATTGATAAACTCAAAGTCAATAGTAGTATAGTTGTTGTCGCACTTGACGCTGAGAATACGGCAATTTTCGTTGGCTGATGTGGTCATGTA
>JAZLKQ010000269.1:0-2124 GCA_045597745.1 Bacteroidaceae bacterium
CTCACTCCAGCCGACTATTTCGGACGTTCACTCGTAGAGCAATTGCCTGAGAATATAAAGGTGGGTGTCATCAATGTGGCTGTAGGCGGTGCCAGCATCAATCTCTATGACGAAGACAAGACGGAAGACTATATCTCGAAGCAGGCTGACTGGTTCAAGAATTTCTGCAAGGACTATGACAACCAGCCTATGCGTGTCCTCATGGAGTGCGCCAAGAAGGCACAGAAGGTTGGCGTAATCAAAGGCATACTCCTACATCAGGGATGTACGGACAACACCCAGAAGGATTGGCCAGATCGCGTAAAACTGGTTTACGAGCGCATGCTCAAAGAACTGAACCTCAATGCAGACGAGTGTCCGCTTCTTGTGGGCGAACTGATGACTCAGGAGGATGGCGGTTGCTGTTTCGCACACAATAGCATAATAGACCGCATCAATGAGACCATACCTACTGCATACCCTGTATCTGCACTGGGTTGTCCAGGACGTCCTGACAAACTACATTTCACAGCAGAGGGTTACCGCATTCTGGGCCGCAGATATGCAGACGTTATGATGACACTCCTCAACAAGGGCACATTCAAGACTGCAGACACCACCGTACCATGCCAGGAATACCCAAAGATAGATAAGGACGGCCGTGTAACCTTTGCGGTATTTGCTCCCGAGGCAAAGCATGTAGCAGCAGACATCTGCGGTAAGAAATGGCCTATGGTCAATAATGGCAAAGGAATGTGGACTGTCACCACAGCACCTTTGGTATGTGGTAATCACTACTACTTCCTCAACATTGACGGTATCAACGTCATCGACCCTGCCTCAAAGGCCGTATATGGATGCGGAAAGATGTGTGGCACCATTGATATAGATGTAAACATTTCATCAAATGCAACTCTCCTCGCTACTATGCATGGAGCGACCATGACCGATGAAGAGATAGCTCTCTATCACCCAGACTCAAACGTAAAGCGTGGTCAGGTACGTGAATGCCGCTACTGGTCGTCCGTGGAAAACCGTGAGCGCCGCTGCTTCGTATATACTCCTGCAAGTTATGAGAACGGCAAAGGCAAATACCCTGTACTGTATCTTCAGCATGGCATGGCTGAGAATGAGACAGGATGGAGCACACAGGGCAAGATGCAGTATATCCTTGACAAACTCGTAGCGACGGGAAAGGCAAAGGAAATGATAGTCGTAATGGACAATGGCAATTGCGACTACGGATTCGGTTCCAAGAAGGGAGAGTCACGTGATCAGTTTGGTGCATCATTCGGCAATGTGCTCACTACCGACATAATACCATTCATAGACAAGACATTCCGTACAAAGACTGACCGCCTCAACCGCGCAATGGCAGGACTGTCATGGGGAGGCAAGCAGACTCTTGACATCACGACTGCCAATCTTGACAAGTTTGCATATATCGGCACATTCAGCGGTGCCATCTTCGGCCTTGACCTCAAGACTTTCAATGGAGGTGTCTTTGCTGATGCCAAGAAGTTCAACAGCCAGGTGAAGTATTTCTTCATGGGTTGCGGCACAGAGGAGAACTTCGGTACAGAGAAGATGACAAATGACCTTAAGGAACTCGGCATAAACGTAACATACTATGCTTCGCAGGGCACTCACCATGAGTGGCTCACATGGCGTCGTTGCTTTGCAGAGTATGTTCAAAAGATTTTCAAATAATCCATCAGCGTTATTCATCCTGTCCTGTTGTCTAACAACATATTGTGCAACAGGACAGGTTTTTATTATCAAAATATGAAAAGAAAACTATCTACAGCCTTGCTTTGCATTGCGGCGATGTCTGCAAGTGCACAAAATCCAGTTATCCGCAACCAGTTTAGTGCAGACCCTACTGCACGCGTATTCAACGGTCGCGTATATCTCTTTCCATCACATGACATAATCAGTCCAATAGAGCCTGAGCGCAAATGGTTTGCCATGGCTGACTACCACATGTTCTCATCTACAGACCTCACAGAATGGACTGACCATGGAGTGATACTATCCCAGGAACAGGTGCCATGGGGCAACCCTACAGGTTACTCTATGTGGGCTCCTGACTGCGTGGAGAAAGATGGCAAATATTTTTTTTTCTTCCCTGACGGCACAAAACCT
>JAZLKQ010000270.1:0-6199 GCA_045597745.1 Bacteroidaceae bacterium
ATGATGAGCTGAGGCTCGTTGATGAGCACATTGGCAAGTGCTACACGCTTGATCTGTCCGCCAGACAACTGTCCTATAGGCTGATCAAAATCATGTATCTTGAGTGTGGAGAGTATCTGCTTGGCACGTCGTTCGTAGTCCCACGCCTTGAGGTGGTCCATACGTGTGAGCAGATCTTCAAGTCCTGGATTGCCCTCAGTGTTGAGGCATTGTTCGTACTGCCGTATCACCTCTGTCGTCTCGTTGCCATGCCAGAAACATGCCTCTATCACGGTGATGTCGGCAGGATATGTTGGCGTCTGTTCGAGATAACCTATCTTCAGGTCCTTACGGCAGATGATAGTTCCATCGTCATGTCCGTCATTGCCGGCGATAATAGACAGCAGGGTAGATTTGCCCGTACCGTTCTTGGCGATGAGTCCTATGTGCTCACGTTCGCCTACGGTAAAGGTGATGTCCTGAAAGAGTATTCGCTCTCCTATACGCTTTGTCAGACCGATGACTTCGAGATATGGTGACATTGATATGTATGCTGTTTGGCTGTGATTGATGAGTCGTTAATGATAAGGCGAGAGGTAGTTTGCCGCCTATATATATAATAAGGTATAGTCAGGGACTATCCCTCGAGGCACTTGGCAAGCGCTGGCATCCAGTCTTCATCCTCTGGCACGAGCAGTCCACGTATGCCGACTTGCTCACATGCATCTATGTTTGCCTGTCCATCATCAAGAAATATGCTCTCCTCAGCCTTGATGCCGCACTCGCGAAGAACTGTCTCAAATATGGTGAGCGATGGCTTGTAGTCGTGCATCAGATAACTGTAATATAGCTGATGGAAATAGTGGTTGATGCTATGACCGTCTGCACTAAAGGCGTCTGTCTGTGCCCATGACTGTATAAAAGGGTTGGTATTGCTGAGCAGTATGACATTGTACTTCTCTTTCAGTCGAAGCAGATTGTCAAGGCGCTCTTGTGGCACTTCCTTCACAAATCCCATCCATGCCCACTTGGCGTCTTCCATACTGATGGTAGGTCGAGAGGCAATCTTTGCGAGTTCTATGCAGAATTGCTCTGCCGTTATGCTGCCGTTCTCTACAGCGAGAAATGGTCCCGTCTGGCCATAGAGCCCCATACGCTTGTCTGCGTCTGACACTCCGAGATGCTTGAATCGGCGTATTGCCTCGGCCTTGTCGAGCCTTATGACCACGCCCCCGAGATCAAAGATGATGTTCTTTATCATGTGACGATAAGTGGGAATGTTAGGGTGGGCTACATGTTGCCTCACCATTGTTTTGACTGCAAAGGTAGGACTTTCCCGACACAATAGCAACATTATTGCATACAAACCGATAATTTACCCTTTGCCTTCCACCCTTCGAAGCTGTTGACGCCATCATTGCTGTATAATGCAAAGTCCCCCTCCCTCAGGTGAGAGAAGGGGACAATTACTAACTATAAACTAATACTCATGTATAATGTCTGCCTTCACAGACTATGGTGTCAGTTGCTGAAGTCGAGTTGTCCGTCGTTGGCATCCACGATGATTGGCTTGTTGCGGTCTATCGTTCCACCGAGCATCTTCTTAGAAAGCTCATTGAGCAGGTGCTGCTGTATAGCTCTCTTTACAGGGCGAGCACCGAAGTCTGGATCGTATCCTTCCCTGGCGATGTGGTCGATGGCGTCGCTCGTCAAGGTGAGCGTGATGCCGTTGTCAGCTACCATGTCCACGACTCGCTGTATCTGCAACTTGACGATGTCGCGTATCTCGTCTTCGTTTAGTGATGAGAATGTGATAATCTCGTCTACACGGTTGAGAAACTCTGGACGGAATATGTTGCGAAGCTGTTCACGCTTGGCATTGCTCGTCATGATGATGATAGTGTTCTTGAAGTTGACTGTGCGTCCCTTGTTGTCCGTCAGTCTACCGTCATCAAGTACTTGCAGCAACGTGTTGAATACATCAGGGTGAGCCTTCTCTATCTCGTCAAACAGCACGACAGAGTATGGCTTGCGACGTACAGCCTCTGTGAGCTGACCGCCCTCTTCGTAGCCGATATATCCAGGAGGCGCACCGACGAGACGGCTTACTGTATGCTTCTCCTGATACTCGCTCATGTCGATGCGAGTCATCATGGATTCGTCGTCAAATAGGTAGTCTGCAAGAGCCTTTGCAAGCTCGGTCTTACCGACACCAGACGTTCCGAGGAATATGAATGAACCTATAGGTCGCTTTGGATCCTGCAGTCCGGCACGGCTACGGCGTACGGCATCGCTGACGGCACGTATGGCGTCGTCCTGACCGATGACACGTTTGTGCAGTTCTGCCTCGAGGGCAAGCAGCTTGACACGTTCGCTCTGTTGCATCTTGCTTACAGGTATGCCAGTCCAGCGACTTACCACGTCTGCTATGTCATCGCTTGTGACCTCCTCCTTTATCATGGCGTTGCCGCTCTGTGCCTTTGTCAATGCTTCCTGAGTCTGCTTGATGTCGTTGTCGAGCGATTGTAGTTTGCCGTAGCGTATCTCAGCCACACGACCATAGTCACCTTCACGTTCGGCCTTGTCTGCCTCAAACTTGAGTTGCTCTATCATCTGCTTGTTCTGCTGTATCTTGTTGACGAGTTCACGCTCAGCCTGCCACTTGGCGTTGTAACTGCTCTCCTCGTCACGCAGTTCTGCAATCTGCTTGTTGAGCATGTCGAGTTTGTCGCTATCTCCCTCGCGCTTAATAGCCTCGCGCTCTATCTCCAGTTGCTTGAGACGACGTGTGATCTCGTCCAGTTCTTCTGGCAACGAATCCCTCTCCATGCGCAACTTAGCCGCTGCTTCGTCCATGAGGTCGATGGCTTTGTCTGGCAGGAAGCGCTCGGTGATGTAGCGGTTGGACAGTTCTACAGCCGCAATGATAGCCTCATCCTTGATACGTACCTTGTGATGATTCTCGTATCTCTCCTTCAGTCCACGCAGTATGGAGATGCTCGACAGTACATCAGGTTCGCTTACCATGACGGTCTGAAAACGCCTCTCGAGAGCTTTGTCCTTCTCGAAGTACTTCTGGTACTCGTCAAGAGTTGTGGCGCCGATACTACGTAGTTCGCCCCTCGCCAAGGCTGGCTTGAGGATGTTGGCAGCGTCCATTGCACCGTCGCTCTTGCCTGCACCGACGAGCGTGTGTATCTCGTCGATGAATAGTATGATGTTTCCATCACTCTTGGTGACCTCATTGATGACGGACTTGAGCCTCTCCTCAAACTCTCCCTTGTACTTTGCACCAGCTATGAGCGCACCCATATCGAGAGAGTACAGTTGCTTGTCACGTAGATTCTCAGGCACGTCGCCACGCAATATACGATGTGCAAGTCCCTCTACGATTGCAGTCTTACCAGTACCAGGTTCGCCGATGAGTATAGGGTTGTTCTTTGTACGTCGAGACAGTATCTGCAGTATGCGTCGTATCTCTTCGTCACGCCCTATCACAGGATCGAGCTTTCCTTGGCGTGCCTGCTCTATGAGGTTGGTGGCATACTTGTCGAGTGCCTGGTATGTGTCCTCGCTACTTTGGCTCTTGACCTTCTCACCCTTGCGTAGTTCGTCGATAGCCTTTCGCATGTCCTTCTCGTTTGCTCCCATGTCCTTGAGTATCTTTGATACGGAAGAGTCGACAGAGAGAAGAGCCAGCATGATAGGTTCGATAGACACATACTCGTCGCCCATCTCCTTAGATAGGGTGGTGGCGTTCATAAGCACATCATTAGTAGTGCGGTGCAGCATTGGCTCGCCACCGCTCACCTTAGGTTTGGATGCAGCGTCGCTCATCACGATACTGTGGATGGTCTGAGGATTGAGTCCCATCTTTTGGAATATGAAGTTGGTCACGTTCTCTCCAACTTTCATTATACCCGCCATGAGGTGCGCAGGTTCGACCATCTGCTGTCCCTGCTGCTGCACAAGATTGACCGCTTCCTGTACGGCTTCCTGTGCCTTGATTGTAAAGTTGTTGAAATTCATGTTTGTCCTTTCTTTTGTTGTTAATGTGATATTTCGTTTGCCCCTACCTAATACAAAGCCGATGCCAAACCATCGTATCGGTCATTGTGGCATACATGTCGGTCATTTTGGCACAATCGTAGGGCGGTCGATGCAGATATGGCAAGTCCATGGTCCTTGATCCTGCTGTACTCTATAGACTGTGTTCTGTTCTCTTGATATTCGTCATACGTTCGATGAGGCTTAATGATACGTTCGACGAGGCTTGGTCATACGTATGATAACGCTTCGTCATACGTATGATGAAAAACCGTCATGCGGTTGCTATGTATTCTAACGTATAGACAATGTACTTTGCTCGCCATAGCTATAGATATTTTTCATCATTGTGTATGTGGTAAATCTTATAGAGTTGCACACGTGAAGCGTTGTTGGTTTGATATGCGCACACAGGTGGTCGTATTGCTATCGTGAGTTGTCAAAATTAGTGTTTTATTTGGCGTTTTGATTTAGTTGCATTATCTTTGCAGTCGATTTTGCGTAAAATGGAACAGAGACGTGACATTTTTTTGGGATGAAATCACAATAAAATTACGACATAATCGTTTATCATTATAAATGATAACGTGAGAATATAGATATAAATGAGCACTATAGCTAACAACGATATAGTATATAAGGAAAGTATTGACTCGATGAACGCCGCGGAGAGGTTTCTCAAGCGATTGGGCGATGCCGTAGGTGCGTTTCTGGGTCTGTTGATAATGTCTCCCTTATTCCTTATTATATATATAATGCAACGCATAGAGGGCGAAGGGCCTGCTATCTTCAGTCAGGAAAGGATAGGATTGCACGGTAAGCCATTCAAAATATACAAGTTCCGCACGATGAAGGTCAATGCAGAAAACGATGGACCTCAGCTTGCAAGCAAGGGAGACGACCGTTTGACAAAAGTCGGCAGATTTCTCAGAGACCATCATCTCGACGAGTTGCCTCAGCTGTGGAATGTATTTGTTGGCGACATGTCCTTTGTTGGTTATCGCCCAGAGAGACGATACTTTATAGATCAGATTATGCAGCACAACCCTGACTATCAACTGCTCTACTGTAGCCGTCCAGGTGTGACGTCCGATGCGACACTACACAATGGATATACAGATAGCATGGATAAGATGCTCAAGCGTCTTGATATGGACTTAAACTACTTGAGAACTCGTAGTTTAGGTGTTGACCTTAAGATTATCTTCGAGACATTCTTCTCTGTCTTTGGAGGCAAGAAGTTCTGACAACATCGCCCAGATGAGAGGCTTATAAACTGGCGATGCTTCGTTATCACATTATTCAACGCTAAAAAGAGTTATACTATATGCTTAAGAAACTCATTTTCATATTTGCCGTAATGCTTTTGCCACAGGTCATCCTTGCTCAGACGATGTCTGACGATGCGGTTATCGAATATGTGTTGAGCAGACAGAAAGCTGGTGTTCCACAGGCAAAGATTGTTACTGACTTGATGAAGAAAGGCGTGACTGCTGAGCAGTTGCGCCGTGTGCGTCGTAAGTATCAGGCTCAGCAGGAGCAGCTTGGAGCCATGGACCTGAGTGGCAACAAGACCAATGCAGACGCTTCACGACTGCGTACTCAGAATCAGATTGAACGTGAGCCATATCAGCAGCAGAATAACTATATGGTGCGAAGTGCTGCTCGTGGTTACAATGGCCAAGGCGGGTATACTAACCAGGAGCGCGAAGCTATGCTCAATAGTGAGATAGCGTTTATGGACATCGACTCCGTAATATACTATCGCAATATGCTTACGGATGAGAATCAGGTGTTTGGACGTAATATATTCAACAACCAGATGCTTACGTTCCAGCCAAATATGAATATGGCAACGCCAACAAATTATCGTCTCGGTGCCGGTGACAAGGTGATTATCGATATATGGGGAGCTTCGCAGGAGACATTCGAAGGAAGCATTTCTCCAGACGGTACCGTGACTATACAGGGTGTAGGTCCTATCAAGCTTGGAGGACTGAGTGTGAGCGAGGCGAATGCTAATGTCAAGGCTAAGCTCGGACAGTTCTATTCAGGATCAAATATACAGTTGACTGTAGGTGACATGCGCAGTATACAGGTACAGGTGATGGGTGAAGTCAATGTGCCAGGTACATATACTGTGAGCTCGTTGTCTACAGCATTCAATGCACTC
>JAZLKQ010000271.1:0-3344 GCA_045597745.1 Bacteroidaceae bacterium
CCTGCCGCAGGCTTTCTTCCCTGACATGGAGTACGACCAGCTGTATATGGAGTACAAGCTGCCGGAGGGCACTAACTTCACGCAGGTTGACAGCGACCTTGAAGAGATACGCCAATACCTCATGACTCGCGATGAGGTGAAGCATGTCACAACCTCTACAGGAGGCACACCAAGTAGATACAATCTGGTCAGAAGTATAGCGACTCCTTCACTATCGTACGGCGAACTTATCATAGATTTTGAGTCGCCAGAAGCACTCGTCGACAATATGGACGCCATACAGGAGGAACTGTCTAAGAGGTACCCACAGGCATACGTCAAGCTGAAGAGGTACAATCTCATGTTTAAGAAGTACCCTATCGAAGCCATGTTCAGAGGTCCTGACCCTGAAGTGCTCCATGCACTCTCTGACTCAGCCATGCAGATAGTAAAGGAATGTGACAAGGTATGCCTGCCAACAACAGACTGGGAACCAAGAGTGCCAGTGCTCACGATAGACTACAACCAGAGTGCAGCACGTGGCAGCGGACTCAGTCGAAGCGACATCGGCATGTCTCTGCTCGCTTACAACGGTGGTATACCTATCGGCACATTCTACGATGGTATACATCCTGAGAACATATACATCAGATGTACAGACAACGACGGCAATAACATCGAGAACCTCAACAACGCTGAGGTGTTCGGCATGATACCAAGCATAAGCGGACTTGCCGACGAGAAGAACATACAGAAGTTTATGGCTGGTCAGCTGACTAAGGACGACCTCCTCGAACAAGTCATCAGGACTACCCCACTACGCCAGGCTGTCAACTCGATTGACGTCGGGTGGGAAGACCCCGTGGTGATGAGATACAACGGACAGCGTTCGCAGAGGGTACAGTGTAGCCCTCGCTCTGGTGTCGGTACCGAAGAGGCTCGCAAGGCCATTGCCGAACGGATACAACAGATAAAAGTTCCTGCTGGCTATACTCTATCATGGGAGGGAGAAAAGAAAGCAAGCGACCAGTCCATGCGTTACCTCTTCGACGCATTTCCACTTGCCATACTCATCATGATTGCTATACTCATCATGCTATTCAAAGACTACAAGAAGCCTGCTATCATATTCTGCTGTATTCCTCTTATACTTGTTGGAGTATTCCCTTCCATGGCTCTCTCGCAGAAGGCATTTGGATTTGTAGCAATAGTTGGCGTGCTTGGACTAATAGGCATGATGATCAAGAATGGTATCGTGCTCATGGATGAGATCAATCTGCAGATAGCAAGCGGACTCTCACAGCGTGAAGCACTCATACTAAGCAGCAAGAGCAGGCTACGTCCAGTGATGATGGCGTCACTCACCACCATACTCGGCATGATACCGCTGGTGCCAGATGCCATGTTTGGCTCACTTGCAGTCACCATAATGGGAGGACTGTTTGTAGGCACACTTATCACACTGATATTTATACCTGTACTGTACTCTCTGTTCTTTAAGGACAAAGCATAATACACAATCTATACGAACAACGGGCAATCCATAATACACACCCACTTATGAAATCAACAATCATCACATTGTCTCTCAGTATATGCTCATTCACAGCATCTGCTCAGACACTATCGCTCGAACAATGTAGGCAGAAGGCAGTCGAAAGCAACAAAAGCATATCTACTGCAAAGCTACAGGTAGAGCAGATGGGCTATGACATCAATACATACAAGACAAATTTCTATCCACGCATATCTCTCATCGCTACAGACTTCTATAGCACAGGTAGCGCAAACTTCAACACTCCTAATCTGAAGTTGCCAACATACGTGTTTGACCCTACAACTATGTCGTACAAGCCAAACGCATTTCAGGCACCTGACGGGTCTACAGTATGGAATGAATACACAGACGTACCGTCACAGTCTATCGAGGCTAAAATTATGAATGTATTTCTCGGCGGAATATCTATCGAGCAACCTATATACACAGGAGGTAAGATGACTACGGCATACAACATGTCTAAGATTGGTCAGCAGATAGCAACTTCCAATGTTAGACTAAGCGAAAGCGAGGTCATCGTCAAGACCGATGAGGCATACGCAATGGCTGTCAAGGCTCTCGAGATGGGCAAGGTGGCACGCAAGTACAAGGACTTGCTTGACGAACTGTACAAAAACGTGGAGAGTGCTGTACGTCACGGCATGAAGACACGCAATGACCTCATGAAGGTTCAGGTCAAGAAGAATGAAGTCGACCTGCAGATACAACGTGCCGACAATGCATACCGACTGGCACGAATGAATCTGTGCCATGTACTTGGTATGCCCGTCACTTCTCCGATAGATGTCGACCCATCTACGGTCGAAGCCATACAGCACACGCTCACTATAGACATGGGCGACATATCCGTTGACCATAGACCAGAAGTAGAGATGCTCGGTCACAAGGTCGCACTTGCCGAGCAACAGGTCAAGCTCATCAAGAGCGACTACATGCCAAGCGTCATAGCATACGGCGGATATGCATACGCCAACGGACTGGAGATGGCGGGCAGGAATGTGCTCAACAACGGGGCATTCAGCGTAGGAGTAGGCGTCAAAGTGCCACTTGTCAACTTTGGCGAGAGCACAAGCAAGGTAAGATCTGCAAAGGTCAAGCATCAGATGGCAGTACTCGAACAGGAAGACAAGCAGAGCCTCATGCAACTCGAAGCCACTCAAGCATCCACTACGCTCTCTGAGTCCATCATGGAGATAGACATCACTCACAAGTCTCTCCAGCAGGCAGAGGAGAACATGAAGATGTCAAGACAGCAGTATGAGGTTGGTTACGAACCACTCTCCGACTACCTCGAGGCACAGTCACTCTGGCAGCAGGCATACGCCAGTCATGTAGACGCAAGATGCCAGCTTATCGTAGCCTACAGCAAATATCTCAAGGCAATCGGCAGACTAAGATAAGGTGTAATCTTATAATGTATTCAATGAAGTGAGATTTCATCAACTTGAGTGTAAAGATAAACGCAATGATGTTTCTTATAAAATTCACAGAGAAATGAAGAACCAAAATAAACGACAATAATTTCACAAAATTACATCTACAAAATTGTATTCATCATCAATTTAACACCACAACGATTGTTTTTGTTAATAAACTTTCTTTTATTTGTTAGTTATTTGTATTTTTGCAAAAATAGAAGCATAAATTCTTTATTTAACAGTTCATAACTTCTGAATCTGCCGTAGTCATTTTAACACTCAAACAAATATTTGTTGGCAGACTGAAGTCGTTAAAAACGAGATGTTGCATCTATACAGGAAATAGTTTGGTGACATACTATAATAAGAAAACTTATTCCAATAGCATT
>JAZLKQ010000272.1:0-8580 GCA_045597745.1 Bacteroidaceae bacterium
GCAAGCTTCGCCTCTACATGACAACGGCAATGAGGATGCCAGCCCGTGAACTTGAACTCCTTAGGGTACTCTCCTGCCATTTCATCACAGATGTCATGAAATACACCCTCCACACCCTTGCAAGTATGATTGTTGGACAGAACTATATATTGACCGATAACGAATGGCATACCAGCCCATGCTTCATGATCTGCAGAACGATACGCCATGTTGGTCTCTGTAATTGTCATTCGGAGGGCGTTCTTGTACGATGAGCGGTAAACGCCCTGTCCAGGGTGATAAGCTTCTGCCGCCTTCGACAGACGTAGATTGCCATCCGTATTATTCTTTAAAATAAAAGCGAAATAAACGACAAGTGTTGAATTGAATAAATATAATTTTTGTTAAAAACAATCGGGAAGTGATACAACGTATTTAAAAAAATGATACTTTTGCAGATGTAAAGTCATCTTTACATAGATTTTTCATAGTTAAGGTTTAGGTTAAATTTGGTTAGGCACTCGCTTGTGAAAGTGGGTGTCTTTTTGTATTTTCGACTCATCTACAAAAAGGAAAACGGCTCATGCAATGAACAATATCCATTTGAGCGTCTGCTAATCTAAGTCTTGAAACACACATTTATATATCCGGATATATGTAGTGAGACGTCCAGACTTTTTATGCTAAAGTAGCGGACGTGTTGTGTGAAAAGGGCAGATGTGAGAGGTGAAAATGCGGGATGTGTTGGGTGGAAAGTCCGGATGTGTATGATATTGGCTGAGATGATGAGGACAGAAAGCATCAAAAATGAGACTGTAGAACATTTGAACAGCAATGACATACATGAATATAGAAGAACACTAAAATCACTCGTGCTTGAGTATCATGAATTAGTCAACATCAAACAAACGGTCGATTAAGGTTAATCATACGGTCGATTAAGGTTAATCATACGTTCGATTAAGGTTAGTCATACGGTCGTTATGCTTGTATCAAACGTATGACTAACCTCTATCAATGTATTGGCAAAAAGATATAATAACTTTAACACTATGAGTTGTGCTAAATGTGTTGTTGCTTGTCATTCATTACACATAGTCCTTATCTCTTTGTCTTAGAGATGTCCATAAGGTAATGCAGCTTGACTGATATGGTGCCATTTGCTGAACGAGCAAATATGCCGCGCTTGGAATTGTCAAACACGTCGGAGAGTCCATAGTAGTATCTGCCATCAAGTATGAAGTGGCCTATGGATGTGCTGAACTCTATGCCGGCTCCTGCTTCGATTCCGTAGTCTATCTTGTGGTCAACATCAAGGCCATATTGACCTGTAACGTTGTTGGGACGGTGGGATGTGTCCCAATGGTTACCTCCGAAGTGTTCTGTACTACCAAGGTTGTATTCAAATTGTGGACCTGCAAGGAAGACAAATTTACATCCTCTCTTTTCTCGTCCCCAGCCCATGTGCATGAGCAGAGGAACAGAGATGTAGCTCATGTCGCGTGAGTATGTATTGTCTGTGCCATCTTCTATCAACTCCTTCCAGCCAAGATTGACATAGTTGACCTCAACCTGTACTCCAGCAATCATGGTAAAGTACTTCTCGCATATATATCGAGCTGTCACGCCGAGTGTCGGCGATCCCTTATACGTCTGCTTGATGGTTGGGGAAAAGTCCATCTTGTTCATCGCATATCCTGCATTGAATCCAAACGTCAGGTCGTTGCGCGCTTCACCTACCTGTGCCCATGACTTTACTGGTGTAAGTATGAGTATGCACAGGATGATGATGTAGTGGATGTGATGAGTGATGTGATGTTGTATATTCATTGTAGTTGTGCCGACCAGTTATCGATTGCGTACTGTAGTGCCGCCGTTGAGATTGTATCTTACAAACATGACGGCGTTGTTGACATATCCATTGGCGGATGAAGAACGGTCGAATGACAATGGATTTTGAAGAGCAGCCTCGCTGTTGCTGTATGTGCTGACATTGTTGATGAAGTCTGCTCCAGACTTACGCATACCACTGATGAAGAAACAGCCTATATCGTATCCGATAGCACCAAACTTAGGACATGAGAGCAACTGGTCACGCTTGAACCATCTGCGGAAGTTACTTTCAAAGGTGCGTGTGTTAACGTCTTCTGTATTTGTATAGAACGTAGTGAAGAAGGTAGCCTGATACTTCTTGAGCTGATCCTTATTCTTTCCTGTGAGGTTCTGCCATTCAGGGTAGCCAAACATTGTCACGAGGCTTGCAGGTATAGAGTCTTTTTCGACTGCATCATTTACTTTGTTTGTAAACGCTTCGAATGCTGCGCTACTACCACCTGTAGGTATGAGGACATTAGGTGTCTCAGTAGACAGATTCTGCGAGAATGTCTCAGAACCAATGCCTACGATCTTGTATGTGATGCCCTTGCCAGAGAGATAAGTCTTGAGGCCGGCTATAAAGTCACCCTTGTTGGACTTGTCCGCCTGATCTACTATGACGATATTAGATGTGCTGTACATATTGGCAAATTCCTCGTACACCTTATTATATATACTTGGCTGCGGAGGGTTGACCTGGAATACTGTAGGAGCACCTGTTGGTATATAGTCCTTGGTAGAGAATGGCACTACGAGCATCTTGCCTGTAGACGTACAGTAAGTCTTGAGTCTGTTGTAATGCTCGAGGTTCATAGGGCCGATAACAAGCTGTACGTTGTTCATGGCAGGAAGAGCAAGGATAGAGTCGAGACGGTTTTCTCCGACTTTGCCTTCATCGTATGCATGAACAGTAATGTTGGCTCCTTGCTGCTTCATCTTCTCTACTGAGAGGAGGAAACCTTCGTAGAAGTCAACCATCTTGACAGCTTCGCTTGACTTCTTTGTCTGATTGAGGCCAAATGGCAATATCACTGCAATGTCTATGCGTTCATGCTGTTTAGCCCTGGCTTTGGCAGCTTCCTCTTCGGCTCGTTTTCTGGCTGCTTCTGCTGCTTCTGCGGCTGCGATGTCTGCCAGCTCCTTCTTAGAGTATGGTATGCATATATATTCGCCCTTCTTTATTTTTGACTTCTTGATTTGAGGGTTTGCGCTGAGGAGCTCTTCTTCTGTGATGGAGAACTGCTGACAGATGTTGTATACGGTAGACTTCTTGTCTACGAGATACATCTGTTTGCACTTTGGCTGACCTGATACGTTTGCAGTAGGCTTGACTGCTACTTCATTAGAAGGCTTGGCAGCGGCAAGAGTGACTGGCTTGACAGGTACAGCAGCTACCTTACCTGATGGTATGTTGATGGTCTTGCCTGTCTGAAAGTTTTCGGCTGTAAGGCCAGGGTTGGCTGCTATGAGTTGATCTACAGATATATTATACTTCTTAGATACTCCATAGAGAGTCTCGCCTGCTATGATGGTGTGAGTGTTGGCAGAGGCATTGCTGGCGCTTGCTGCAACGACACTATTGCCCTTCTTTGGGATACGTATACTTTGACCTGACATGATGGTGTTGTCCTTGATATTGGTGTTGGAGGCAACAATGTCATTTACAGAAACTCCATACTTCTGGCTGAGAGAGTAGAGAGTCTCGCCTGCTTGTACTTCATGAGTAATATAAGTGGTCTGAGCGGCAATAGGTAGGCCGATGATAAACATAGCAACGATTGCTATTTTTCTAAGAATACTTGTATACATATATAGTTGCATTAATTTTCAAGCTACAAAATTAGCAAAAAAAATGTTTCATGCGTACATTATATATGTTTTAGTGCATTATTTTGTGTAGTTATTGAGGGAAAGTATCGTTTTATTCAGTAAATTTGCAAAAATAATCAACATCATAAGACAAATGACTAAAGTAATGAAACAAATATTTATTGTGAAGTTGCCGATATTTTTGGTGTCAATGATATTGTCCATGTATGCATCTGCTCAGACAGCGTCGCCTACAGTTAGTTTCTATTCTATAGACGAAGAGGCTCAGGTGGAGCTCTCTCCTGGAGAATCTGCTACTGTACAGGCACCTCTTGAGATGACCATGAAAGCAAATGTAGAGGACGCATCTGGATATACCTACAAGTGTGAGTGGAAGATAGACAGAACAACAAAGGGTGATGTCATACCAATAATAGATAGATTTGACGAAGATACTGAGTATACTATCACCAGTTCTGGCAGTTACTCTATAGTGCTATATATTACATTTACAGATTCCAAGGGTGATGTCATAGAATATGAGAGCGAACCATTTACCGTAGTGATAAGCGAGTCGACCTTGTCTTGTCCAGATGGATTTAGTCCAAACGGCGATGGCATCAACGATGTATTCAAGGTGACTTACAAGTCTATCATAAAGATGGAAGGCACTTTCTTCAATAGATGGGGGCAGAAACTATACTCGTTCAACCTCAATAATGTTGACCAAGGATGGGATGGAAGATACGGAGGCAACTATATAAAGAATGGAGTATATTTCCTTAATTTATATGCAGTTGGAAGCGATGGTATAGAGTATAAGATAAAGAAGGCGGTCAATGTACTCAAGGGATTCAGAGAGAATGCAGAGGGTGGACCACAACAGTAGTAGCATACAGATGAAGAATACGAAGAATACATCAATGACAAATCAATCGGCTCGTGGTGGAGGTGAACTTGAATGCATATCTGTGTATGGTGCCCGCGTTCACAATCTTAAGAATATAGATGTAACTATACCTCGCAACAGTCTCTCTGTGATTACCGGATTGAGTGGTTCGGGTAAGTCATCGTTGGCATTTGACACGATATTTGCCGAAGGTCAGAGGAGATATATCGAGACATTCTCTGCCTATGTACGCAACTTCCTCGGTGGTATGGAGCGCCCTGATGTAGACAAGATTACAGGACTGAGCCCTGTGATCAGTATTGAGCAGAAGACCACTAACAAGAACCCACGCAGTACCGTCGGCACTGTAACAGAGGTGTACGACTATCTCCGTCTGCTCTATGCTCGTAGTGCTGTAGCATATAGTTATGAGACGGGTGAGGAGATGGTGAAGTATACTGAGGAGCAGATCATTGACCTTATACTTGATGACTATGAGGGTAAACGCATATTTGTGCTTGCTCCTGTGGTGAGAGGCCGTAAGGGACATTATCGCGAACTCTTCGACAGCCTGATACGTAAGGGGTATCTGTATGTACGTATTGACGGAGAGATTGTTGACCTCGTATCTGGCATGAAGGTAGACAGGTACAAGACTCATAATATTGAAGTTGTGATTGATAAGCTTATAGTCAATCGCAAAGATAATGAGCGACTTAAAAAGAGTGTGTCTACTGCAATGGGTGTAGGTGCTGGACTCATTATGATACTTGACAAGGTTAGTGATATGCTCAAGCATTACTCTAAGAGACTCATGTGTCCAACGACCGGTATCAGTTATCATGACCCTGCACCAAACAACTTTTCGTTCAACTCTCCTCAGGGCAATTGCCCAAGCTGCAAGGGACTGGGCACAATTAGCCTTATAGATAAAGACAAGATCATGCCGGACAAGTCACTTACCATACGTGATGGTGGACTTGCTCCTCTCGGCAAGTATCGCAATACGATGATATTTTGGCAGATACAGGCTGTTCTCCAGATACACGATACTGACATAGATACGCCACTAAGCCAGTTGTCTGCCGAATCTATAAGAGACATCATGTATGGCACTACCGAACGTATATGTATCAAGGCAAGTTTGCTGAAGACTACCAACGACTTCTATACATCATACGAGGGACTTGTGAAGTATATAAGACAACTTCGTGATAGCGAATCGTCAGCTTCTGCTCAGAAGTGGGCGGAGTCGTTTGATAAGGAGTCAGTATGTCCAGAGTGTGGTGGTGCCCGTCTCAATCGTGAGGCGTTGCATTATCGTATAGATGACAAGAATATATACGAACTGTCTCAGATGGACCTCAGCGAACTCTACCAATGGACGTGCACAGTAGAAGACAAGATGTCATCTAAGCAACGCAAGATAGCCAAGGAGATACTCAAGGAGATAAGGAGCAGGCTTAAGTTCCTTCTCAATGTAGGTCTTGACTATCTGTCGCTCAATCGTTCATCCATGACACTCTCAGGTGGAGAGTCACAGCGTATAAGGCTTGCTACACAGATAGGTTCTCAGCTTGTCAATGTACTGTATATACTTGACGAACCAAGTATTGGATTGCATCAACGCGACAACGTCCGACTCATCAATTCATTAAAGGACCTGCGTGATGGAGGCAACTCTGTCATAGTAGTTGAGCATGATAAAGATATGATGCTGTCTTCTGACTATATCGTTGATATGGGCCCTCATGCAGGACGCAAGGGTGGGGAAGTCGTATTCCAAGGTACGCCAGAGCAAATGCTTGCCACTCATACACTAACTGCAGACTATCTCAATGGTGAAAAGTCGCTTGAGACGCCTACAGAGAGACGTCAGGGCAATGGCAGGAGCATTATCATAAGAGGTGCAAGGGGTAACAACCTCAAGGGTATAGATGTAGAGTTTCCTCTTGGCAAATTGATATGTGTGACAGGAGTGTCAGGCTCGGGTAAGAGTACGCTCATCAACGAGACACTCCAACCAATCATCAGTCAGAGACTATATCGTTCGCTAAAGGATCCGTTGCCATACGACTCTATTGAGGGACTCGAACATATAGACAAGATAGTGACTGTCGACCAGTCGCCGCTTGGTCGTACTCCACGTAGTAATCCTGCTACTTATACTGGAGTATTTAGCGATATTCGTTCACTATATGTAGATATGCCAGAGGCAAAGATACGTGGATATAAGCCAGGCAGATTCTCGTTTAATGTAAGTGGTGGCAGATGTGAGGCATGTAGCGGCAATGGGTACAAGAATATCGTTATGAACTTTCTCCCAGACGTATATGTACCTTGTGAGGTATGTCATGGCAAGAGATACAACCGTGAGACACTCGAGGTGAGATTTAAGGGTAAATCCATAGCAGATGTGCTTGGAATGACTATCAATCAGGCGGTAGAGTTTTTCGAAAATCAGCCAACCATACTCAATAAGATTAAGGTGCTACAGGATGTAGGTCTGGGCTATATCAGGCTCGGTCAGCCGTCTACTACTCTCTCGGGTGGAGAGTCTCAGCGAGTAAAGCTTGCCACAGAGCTGTCCAAGCGTGATACTGGTCATACACTATATATACTTGATGAGCCTACTACTGGACTGCATTTCGTGGACATACGTGTACTGATGGGAGTTATCAACCGACTTGTGTCCAAGGGCAATACAGCCATTGTCATAGAGCACAACCTCGACGTTATAAGACTTTCTGACCATGTCATAGATATAGGTCCTGAAGGCGGAAAGGGTGGTGGTCAGCTTATCTGTGCTGGTACTCCAGAAGAAGTAGCCAAGTGTGAAGAAGGATATACCGCTAAGTTCCTCAGAGAAGAACTTTGATGGCGTATTATAGGAGATTCTTTTTTTTTTGTAAGTTATTTGTTTAAAGAACAATCATGAAAGGATACATTCACTCACTTGAGTCATTTGGTACAGTAGATGGACCTGGCATAAGATTTGTAACATTCATGCAGGGATGCCCTCTGCGCTGTCTGTTTTGCCACAATCCAGACACATGGGACTTACATGCAAAAGTACCATACGAGTGGACTCCTCAACAATTGATGGAAGAGGTGTTGAGATACAAGAACTATATCAAGTCGGGAGGAGTGACATGTACTGGTGGCGAACCATTATTGCAGTCAGAGTTTCTTCTTGAGTATTACGACTTGTGTCATCAGTACGGCATTCATACAGCACTTGATACATCTGGATGTATCTTTACAGATATGTCATGCAGAGTACTCGATTCGGTAGACTTGGTTATGCTTGACGTCAAGACTGCTGATGACGATCTACATCATCAGCTTACAGGATCATCTCGTACCAACAACGCTAAGACGCTACAATATCTGCAGTCGTTGGGGCGACCTATATGGATCCGCCATGTAGTGGTACCAACTCTAACGGACGATGACACACGCCTTCATCTGCTTGGGGAATATCTTTCACAATATTCTGTCATCCAACGTGTTGAGATACTACCTTACCACACAATGGGCATACACAAGTATGAGCAACTTGGCATTGCATATCCGCTCAAAGATATTTCTCCATTGAGTGATGAAAGAAAGAAGAATGCTATTAGTATTATCTCCCAATATCTCGATTGCAAGATAATATAAAACTAAAAAGCGCCAACTGGAAAGCTGCGGATAAATAGCAGTTGGCGTCTAAGCACTTTGCTTTTATTATCATAATATAAGTGGCATTGCTCATCATTACAAGCAATGCCACTTATATATTAATATACTCTCACTCTCTTACTTACCTTGCCTTATAGCTACGATATCCATATAGGATAATGAAAAGGAAGCAACATAGTGGTAATATAAAAGAGAAGTTGACTGCAGGAAGTCCCATAACAGTCTCAAGGTCGATAATCATGCCTTGAAGTGGTGGCATGAGAGCACCGCCCACAATTGCCATAACCAGAAAAGCAGCACCAAGGTTTGAGTCCTCTCTTGAAACATTCTCAAGGGCAATACCA
>JAZLKQ010000273.1:0-7605 GCA_045597745.1 Bacteroidaceae bacterium
CTATTGGAGTCTCAAGCAAAGGCTCAGGGTTCCATCTGTCAAACTTATACCCAGGCTGTGGCTGAGGAGTTGGGAAGTCTATAAGACTGAGTGCAGAACCTGGTGCCTTTGTCTTTGTCACCTCACCAGCAAGTTGTCCGCCTACTCCAGACACAAACGTTATCACGTAGTCATTGCTTCTGTTGCATACTGCTACGTATAACACATCATCAATCACACGTTTTCCGTGAGGAGCTTCTGGAGTCCACTTTACAAACTTATAGTGTTCGCTTGCCATAACCTGAGGAATATCTTTCGCACCAGACAATATATGGTTGTGCTTACGGATATAGTCAGTAGGACCAACAAGCCTGCCACCGCCTTCTATCTTGAATGTCACCTTGTGAGTACGTCTCTCCCTTACATCTTCCTTGATGACAGTCTCCAGTATTCGTCCTTTGCGCATACCCATGCCCCATACTGCAAACGTAATCTTGTCGTCAAAGCAGTATGTTATCTTATCAGCATAGTCTTCAGACAGATACTTTAGAGCACAGTCCAGATAAGCCCTCTCGTTTGGATTGGAGATGGCAAGCGATGTCTCTTGCATCTTTGCCACAAGCGAGTCACGCATAGCACTATATCTATCGTATTCGGCGGGATCTGAGGCACGCAGGCTCTCGAGTGACTCAGGATCCTCTTGCGTCTCATTGATATACCAGTCGATAGTACCTCTCATCGCATTGTCCACAGGCTGTGCAAACACAGACTCCGCATCCATATCAGCAAGGTACTTCTTGAAGATGCGTACAAACTCTACATATCTGCTGTAGAATGGTGACCCGTTGATTAGTTCGATATTGAAGTCACCTATACTTGATTGGCAAAGCCTTTCTTTACCCTTTTGTGATGTCATATTCTGATAATAGTTAGAATTGCGCTGTATGCAAACATACTTATGCCTTAATGATTATCACCTTATATATAATACTATCCTCCTTGACCTCTATCAAAGTTCCCCTCCTTGGGAGTGGTTAGGAGAGTTTGCCCTTGACCTCATCGAGTATGTCACGTAGTTCACCATTTGCCACTACGTCATAGTCTGGTAGGTCTTGTGCAAAGACAAATCCCATACGTAACTGCTGCTGCCATCTCCATACTCTGCCATACTGAGGGAAACGTGCAAGGAACTTCCTGTCACCTGCACCGAAGGATGACCCAGAGAGCAACTCCTTCTGCTTGCACAGATTCTCAAGCATAGAGATACCACCATGCGCAGTCTCATCTTCAAGCATAGTCTCGTCTATGCCAAGACGCATCTCGTTGTTCTTGTCGAGTATCTTGCCTCTTGCCTCATCTGTATAGTAGCAATAGCCAAATGTGTTGACAAACGCATTGAGCTGCATGGCTATATAGTCGGATATGATACCTACGCTTGATACTTCATCAAGACTGTTCATATATATGTTGACTCGCTCTACAAGGATGTCACGCACTCGGAGTATCTTGTACATAGTCCACATGTATGATATGATATTGCCAATAGACGGCAGACTGTCCTCAAATGACTTGCTGCATCTGCCCATCAGCACCTTCTCATGCCACAGTTCCTCGACACTCTGTACGAGTATCTCTGCCTTGCCCACTACCATACGACGCTGACTGAGCAGACGTTCTATATCTATACCCTCGAGCACGTCGCGGCATTCATCTTCATCATCCACACCAAGATAGTCACATAGACGCTCTATATTGTCTTCACGTGAGAGTGAAGAGTCGAGTCCGGCAGACATAAATATCTGTGACTCCTCAACTGTCATAGGCATCTGCTGCTCTTCACCAAGCAGACGTGTATGTACAAATGCACGTATCTCGGCATCAGATATAGTCATGCTGTTGAGCAGACGTCCAAATGCGTATGGATCCTTACCAAGCAGACGGTCTATCTGCATACATGCGGCACCCGACTGACGCTTTGCCATCTTAAGTTTCTCATCGCTTGAGTCAGGATGATAGTATTGCTGAAGGAGAGATGTTAGTTCCTTGACCGTAGACTTATAGTCGGCAACAAACTTCTCGTCTCTCGCTTTTGCCACGTGAGGCGCTATGCGGTTGAGACTTGCTATGATACGTGCAGTACCGTCGTTCTGACAGGTAGCGGCCTGGTCCCATGCTTCTTCTGGACTTATGAAATGCTGACGTACAAAATCATTTGTAACGAATGACTGCTTCAGGTCTGCAAAGAAGTTTGGATATGCAGGATGTACGATTGGATCACCTGATTCTGATGCCCCGCTCCTTGGGTCATAACCTGCATATATACCCTTAGAATACTTGAAGTCACGTAGCATATATATGTTGCTGAATGACGGAGTAGAGTCAGTCCACTTGTTGAACCAATGTGCTGGGTCGCCAATTGACTTGAGCACCTCCTTCTCCAGTACGACACAGAATCTGCGTTGCCATCTCTCGTTGAGACGTTCACGGTCTGAAGGGAGTTCGTCTTGATAGTCAAGGTCCTTATTAAACCATGTACCTACAATAAACAATGGTGGTACGGACGACATCTGTACATACTGTTCACGTTGACTGGCATTATCACCAATATTGCAACGTACCCAGTTGTCGAGCAATCCACCCATACTGCTCTCACCGCTCATACTGTTGTTGTGACAGAATAGCAAAGTGCTTACTCGCTTTGCAGCCGAATATTTATTAAATAGGTATGACACCTTGCCTCGTCTCAATACCGTAGAGAGATTCTTGCCCTCGCCGAGCTTAGCCTGCTTTATCTGCTCAGGGCGTCTTGCTCCAGGGAAGTCAAGTATATCGAGGTCATTGAGGAATGGATGTGACTCTACAAGCTGTTGAGGCAGTACAAAACAGAGTTCGGCTATCAATGCGCTGAAGAATGACTTGCGTATCGTGATGGCAGGCGAGTTTGCAGTCAGCTTCACCTCTGTCTCTGGTTCATACTCACTGCTCACAGCTTCTGGCAGACCATACATCTCGTCGAGTCTTGCCACATCGAGCAAAGTACCCTTGCGCTTGAGCACGGAGTCAAATCGTGCGTATACTACTGATGAGTAGTTGAGCTGCTGATACGTCTGAAGCATATCGTTCCACAGGCGTGTGATATATTCGTCATTGTTCCACATCAGAGGCATGATACGTCTTATGGCATCATTGGTGAGATGTGGCATATTGAGTATGAAGTAACTGAATATATCGCTATTGAGCACATTGCTGCACTTCTTCTGTATAGCAGAACTCTTTAGATACTCAGCAATATCCAGTATCTGATCTTCGCTGACGATAGTGCTATCTGTTACTACCGTTGAGGAGAGACTAATGCCGTCGAGTGCCTCGTTGATGTCTGCAGACGACAGTATGCAGTCACTTGTATAGTCTATCTGATTGTAGTATGCCTCGCAGAGCAAAAGTACTATGTCAGGTATAGAGAGCAACTGTACCTGCAGATACCCCTCTGGTATACCTGTATGTTCGTGTGCTGTAAATCTCGTTATGACGCCTGTAGCCTCGATGGTAGAGTTGGCGGCGCTCGGATTGATCTCGCTGATAAAGTCGTAATGGTTTAGTCCATCTGTCACGGCAAATGGATGACTTGGCGTTGAGAGCATGGCACTCACAAGATAGGACTTACCCATCTGACTTTCGCCAAACGCGGCTGTCGAACATTGTTCGCTTACGGCGTAAAGTATCTTGTTGAGCTCACGACGTAGATTGATAAGTTTCTTCTTATATTCCAGTTGCTCGACAGCAGGCAAGTTCTTCGCCCATCTGAATGCCTTCTGTATTGCGTTGAGCTGACGATGTATATTTGTTGTTAATTCATTGTTCATAATTCTTCATTCTTATGTGACAAATCTCCATCTTAGTCCATCAAGGACATTTTATATTAAGATGTCTTCAAACGATCTCAAATGGATGTTATCTAATTACGCCTAATGGAGAGCCTTGATATTGATATTGAACGCACCTGAGTCAAGCCAGTAGCAGTCAGGATCGTTGATGCTCTGTACAGTAAGGGCGAAGTCAGAAGGGCTGATTTCCTCTCCTTCCCTATCTTCTACCGTAGAGATAGTCAAGGTCTCCTTGCCCTCATCGTAGTCATCTCTCTCAAAAGTAAACTTCAGAGGTACTCTCGACATGATCCTGTCCTTATACTCCTTGATGAGATACTGCTTCTCTCCGTCACTCAGCATCCTGCCCTCCTGTCTTGTAAGCTTTTCGAGTATCAGACTGTCGTTGACTGTAAGCACGTAAAATGGCCTGACAGGATAGTATGGTATATCATACTGCTTGCTGCCGATATATAGTGGGAATGAGTTGAGCGTGATGCTTCCCTCCCTATCTCGTGGAGTGACGAAACTCTTGTTCTGCTTCACGCTTGTGTCTCTTACTACGAAGTAGTCCGTCGTAGGCTTGAGCATCTCGCCAAGCATACTTAGGTCGAGTGAGAAACTTCCCATGCCACCAGCATTTGATGCCAGATATCCTATCATGGCTCCTACAGGCACTACGCTCTTCGAATTGTTTGGATAACCAAACTCATCTGCAAATGGGTACCATCTGCCTATGCGATGCTTGTTGAGTACGATGAGCCTGTTAGGGTTGACAGCAAAGTACTTGAGGAATATATCCCTTACTGGATTGAGCGATGTAGGACGTCCTGACAACAACACGAGGTCACAGTCCTGAGAGTGCATCACAGCTGCCACCATCTCAAGCATATCGTTCATCGTATGCTCTATATTGACCTGTAGCACATGACTGTCGTATATCCATCGGATGTCTGACAGGGCAAATCCGAAGTGTTCTGCAAATCTGTCCATGACCTGCTGGCTCGGCATATTACCTGCAAATATCTCATCAAACGACAGCTCTCTGTACACCTCCTCCTTGCTCAGCAAGTCGAGGAAATGACTCATCACAGGCACACATACCTGAAGGTTGAAGTCACGTCGCATGAGACGGTCTCTGAACGAGAGGCTGTTATTGTCTGAGCCAAAGAACTTGTACATCAGTTTCTTGATGTCTGTATCGTCAACCTCACGCTTTATCAGCTCCTGTTCTATGATACCGTTCTTACCCTGCAACAGCACATTCTCTATGAGCACCTTCATCATGTCGTCACCAGCATAGTTGAAGCTGTCCCAGAATGTAGGCACAGGCTTGAATCTCGTCGGATTAGTCTCGTCATAGTCATAACGGCATACCATGATGTCGCTCGTACCGGCACCAATGTCAAGCGAACCGATCACAAGCGAATCTCTCAACTTGCCGTCGGCTGATGTTCTCTTCTTGCCGTATATATTGTAGAACTCAAGGCTGTTGTTGACGTATGTCTCAGCCATCTGTCCGTAGAGATAGACAAACTGTGAACACGTCGCCTCGTCAAATATCCATTGTGGTGTCTCGCTCTTGGCGTCAAGCTCTGGTATCACCTTTATATCTATAGGTATAGCGCCATTGTCTATATTGCCATAGAACTTGTTGAGCACAAACAGGGCATCCTTCAAGCTACCATGCAGAGACATCTGCTCATTCTTCGACATGGCAGGAGGACAAGTGAGTATCACCTTGTCAAGACGTCGCGGAGTACTTATCTTGCCATGAAACTCCCTGAACTCATAACTGTTGATCTGTACTGTAGCCTGTGAGATAATCTCCATAAAGGCAAGCGTCATGAGAGTCTTGCGGGAGTAATGCAGTCCCACTCCATATCCGTCCTTGTCTATGCTGCCATCATCGCTGAAGTAGTTGCTCACACCCTCGATGATAGGTTCCTCATTTCTGCCGTCAGCCATACTCTTGACACATCTCCACTCCTCCTGTCGTACCTTGGTGTCCCACAGGTAACGCTTAGGGCTCGAATATGTAGAGAGTATCTCGTCGCCTTCTGCCAGGCTCACAGTCTCATGAGTCAGATATTCAGCTTCTGCACCCAGACGTACAATGCTTGGCCACACAAACTGGTTGCTTCCACCGAGACTGTCAGTACCAAATGTTACACGCTGGAATGCCACCCTCATGTCAAATGACTCCTGTGTACGTCTCAACGCACCATCATCATCAAGCATAGAGGTATAGTTTTGCAGTCTCAGAGGCTTGACCTTCGTGAAATCTCCATCCTCAAACAGTATGGCAGATGTACGCGAATTGCCAATATCGACTATCATCTCCACGTCTGTCTGCTTCACGCCACGGTCACGTACGAGCCTGATGACTGGCATCACGTCCATCTTGGATATATAGTCTATGAGCAACAGGTACGTAGCCAGATACGAGTATCTGTGCTCACCATCCTTGACCTGTATGTCATCTATGTCAGTCACTCCATGCACCACCTTCATGAGATAGTTGCGTATCCATGAGTTCTTGCCCGAGCAGAAATCAAGGAGACTGAGTGCGTTGCCGCTGAGCTTGTATCGCTTCTCCCTCTCGGAGTCAGAGACAAACGAAGGTGTCTCCTCGTACTCGTCAGGTTCGTCATATATGGTACGAGTGTCGATAGCCATGATCAGACGGAAGTGACGCAGTCCGTTAGAGTCCGCCTCCTCATCACAAGGCACGAGCTTGCACCTCACCCAGTTGTAAGGTCCGTTTTTCGTGTTGCCGGCTGAGTCGAGTTCGTAGTATGGGAGCGGTATCCACTGGTCATACAGACGTGATAGCTTACAATGCTTTTCATCATTGAGCCTGAGCGAGAATATCTCATCTGCTTCCTCTATATCGCCTTCGTACAGTATCTCGATATTTGGGTTGGCAAGTATCTCCATCTCTGGCACGGTAAGGTTGCCGTACTGGTCAAGAAATCGGCATGACTCCAGATCTGCCATACGTACCACCTTCTGAGAGTCCTTGAGCTGATAGGCAAACTCCAGATTGGTCTGAACTTCTTCTTCGTCAAACCACTCGTGAAACATCTGTCTCACCTTTGCATTCATATCTATCGTGAGACTTCCCACATAGAGCTGAATGCCAGAATTGGCTATTAAAGGGTATTCCATTTATTTCGATTAGTTATTTTGTTCTCCATGTATATTAATTACAAATATGGCGAAAATAATCATTCATGAGTACACCGCCTCATGTTATTTCACAAATTTTATATTATAAAGCGGTATTTTTAATCAAATATAGGCATAAAGACACCGTAATATTTAATTAACGTGCGGTCAATTGATTTAAATCATGCGGTCGATCAACGTACAACATACGGTCGATCAACGCTAATCATACGGTCCTCTCAAGCTTGACGACCGTATGTCATAATTATTAGGAATACAAGTTAGCGTATAATAAAATCATAGTTGAAAATCCTTTCTGAAAATAACATGACTTTATAATTGGGTCGCTTACGCTCAAAATCCAAACGAAAATCCCGTTAGCACTTGTCTCATTTTAGTATCTTTAGTTGCTATTGGATTTTTATTTTAGGATTTTAGGGCAGGATTTTGAGAAGCGATGCGACGATCTCCATTAAATAATTAGGATTATCAGTCGGGATTTCTCACTGAAAGAAATTAATCAGAAATTATCCAGAAATTATTTGATTTACAAAATAATCCGTCAAATCAGCGTAATCCGTTTGTCAGGCGA
>JAZLKQ010000274.1:0-2743 GCA_045597745.1 Bacteroidaceae bacterium
TGCAGAGTCTCCATGTACTTCTCCGGTGCTATGACATATCCGACACGCAGTCCTGTCATGGCAAATCGCTTGCTAAATCCGTTGAGCACAAATGCGTTGTCCGTATATTCGAGTATGGAGTGAGCCTTGCCTTTGCCGTAGACCAGACCATGGTATATCTCGTCCGAAATGACAGGGATGCCGAGTCGTGCTATCTCTTCGAAGAAGTCCGGCTGAAGTAGCGTGCCCGTCGGATTCATCGGAGAGTTGATAAATATGGCGGCTGTACGATCGTTGACCTTAGACTTGATGTCAGAGACATTGTACTGAAATCCGTTTTCTGCCTTGAGTGGCACAAAGACGGGCGTTGCGTTGGCGATGCGCACAAAGTTCTTGTAACATGCATAACCGGGATTGGAGAGTATGACCTCCGCTCCCTCATGGCAAAGCATGAGCATGAGGAAGAGTATGGCAGGCGACGATCCCGTCGTGATGACAATGCAGTCGGGATTGACCTTCACGCCGTATTCGCGCAGATATAGTGCGGCAATCTCCTCGCGCAGCTCCTGTATGCCGAGCGAGTGCGTATAGTGTGTCTCGTGATGAGCCATCGCTTCAGCCACGGCGAGGTTTACACAGTCAGGTACGTCGAAGTCGGGTTCGCCCACTTCGAGGTGTATCACGTCGATACCGTCCTGCTGCATCTGTTTTGCCCTGTCCAGCACGTCCATCACGATAAAGGACGTCAGGTCGTTGACTATTGGATTCATACCTTATTTATATAATATAGCGATTGCCTCATTGTCGGGCGGATTGCTTTTGCAAATGTAATCAATATAGGTCAAATGACCAATACTTAGGGCGTGATTTAGTTAAAAATGTACAAATGTTGTTCCTATATCATTAAATAACTTAAACGATATTTGAGGAGAAATGTCTATATTTGCAGTAAACACACAAATACCACTAACTGTTGATTAACGTAAAACTAACTGATTATTAACTTTATGAAGAAATCATTATTATTCTTTGCCTTCGCACTATCAGCATCTGCATACGCAGACGATGTGCCGGGAATGAAGGTAAACACCAACGACGAAGAGGCTGAGATAGCCATTGAGAACATCAGGACCATCACGTACATGGACGACAAGATGGTAGTCAATCTCACAGACGGAACAGCTCGTACATTTAGTATCGACGAGGTCAAGTACATCACATTTGCAGACATCACGACTGCAATCAGAGGTCTTGCAAAGGATGCAGGCAAGAATGCCAAGTACCAGATAGCTGACCTCAACGGACGCATCGTCATGAGAGGAAAGGTAAGCGACGGAAAGCTCGACGCAAAGCGTCAGGAACTCAAGGGCATATATGTCGTGACTGTAGGAGACAAGAGCCAGACGGTGATATTCAAGTAAGAGGAGGACGAATGATGAAGAAGAGAATAATGACACTCCTGCTACTTGCAGTATCAGCACTCATGACATATGGTCAAGATAGAGCTCTCGTGATAGAATGTAATGATAATGAGCAATATATGGTCTCTACGTCCGAAATAGATTCGCTCTACTTCAGTAAGGACGGGCAGAACATGTATGTAGTTGCTAATGACACTACAGTATGTTTTGCCAAGACAGACATAACGACACTTACGCATGGAGAGCTCGCCACTAAGATGACGATCACGTACGAGGGTGGCAAGGTCAAGGTTGTCAATCCATATTTTACTAAGGGTGTAAGTACAACCGTTAGCGGAGCGCATGTCACAGTAGACAATGCCAATGCCGACACAGAGTATACTATACAGCTTGCCGGCACTACGACCAACGGATCATTTACTTACAATGCGGCATACAAGACCACTATCGAACTCAATGGCGTGAGCATCACTAACCCTACAGGTGCTGCCATCGACATCGAATGTGGCAAACGTATCGTGCTCGAACTCAAGAAGGGTACAGACAATGTACTCGTCGACGGTACTGGCGACCACAAAGGGGCGCTCTACTGCAAGGGGCATCTTGAGGTGGACAAGTCAGGCAACCTCACTGTGACCGGCAATGCGAAGCACGCCATTGCAACTAAAGAATATCTGCAGATCAAGAATGGTGTAGGCTGTATCACCGTGGTCTCAGCCAAGGGAGACGGCATACATGCAGGTCAGTACTATCAGCAGAACGGCGGTCAGGTAGTGATAAACAAGGTGGAAGGCGACGGTATACAGGCGGAGGCTACATCCAACGCTGACGACGAACTCAATGGTCAGCTGATAGTCAATGGCGGTACCATCACGGTCAATGTAACCGCTAACGGATGCGACGCGATGAAGGCTGACGGCATGATCACCATTGCCAATACCAAGAGTGTACCTGTCATCACACTTACAGCGTCAGGTGCTGCTGCCAAAGGTATCAATTCCAATGCCGACATCAATATAAGTGCTGGCAGTATCATCATCACCAACTCGGGCGGTGGTCTGACTGAAGGTACAGAGACATCGACAGCCAAAGGCATCAACAGCGACACCAACATCGTGCTGACAGGAGGTGAGCTCAACATCAAGATGACAGGCGCAGGCGGTAAGGGTATCAAGGCAGACGGTACGCTGACCATAGGTGACAAGTCTACTGGCGAAGGCCCAAAGCTGACAGTATCAACCAGTGGTGCAGCATATAGCGGCAGTACGACTGGCGGCACGACTGGCGGTAATACAGGTGGTAATACAGGCGGATGGGGACGTCCTGGAGGCGGTGGTATGCAG
>JAZLKQ010000275.1:0-1897 GCA_045597745.1 Bacteroidaceae bacterium
CATCACCATGGAGAGTGACGTGCCGCTGAAGTTGGCATGTATCTGAGCACCTGTATATCCAAGTTTAGGTGCAAGCTTGTTCTTGTAACTGATGCGTCCTACATACACTATGTCGGGATGGTCTGCATAGATGCGTGTCTGACTGTATGCTGACTGCACAAAGATGAGCAACAACAGGATGAGTAATAACTTGTTATTCATAATTGATTATGATTAATGCATAATACATAGTTTATATTGCTTTTACCATGTCATCAGTCGCCCTCAGGGGGAAGAGGGTTGGGGAGAGGGACTCTCTCCTTTAGAACTGATAATATATAAATGGCTGTACGCTACTGCTGTGGTACTGTATGACGAGCTGTACGCACACCATAAAGATGAGCAGTTTGACTATCCACGGAGTGCGGATGAAGAGTGTCTGCAGTCGTGTATAGTGACGTTGGCGCAGGGCAAACACGCCGATGGCTATGAGTACCATGATGCACCACTCTGTCCTTGCCGTAAAGAATGGACCTATATAGTCGAGGCTGAAGTCTGTAGCGACCTTGCCAAATATCTGCATACATGTATCTATGCTGTCTGCACGGAAGAATGTCCATGCTATGGTGACATAGACGAATGTGAGCAGACAACAGATGATGCGTACTGGGAGGGTGTCGGGTATGCGGTCGAGCAATGGACGGAGTGCCTTATGCACGACGAGCCCGAAGCCGTGTATCGCTCCCCAGATGACGAACATCCATGTCGAACCATGCCATAGTCCTGCCACGAGCATGGTGACGAAGTTGTTAAGGTATGTCATGAACTTGCCCTTGCGATTGCCTCCCATCGGTATGTACAGATAGTCTCTAAACCACGTAGAGAGGGATATGTGCCAACGTCGCCAAAACTCGGTGAGGTTGACAGACTGATATGGGAAGAGGAAATTCTCCTTGAGCCTTATGCCCATCAATGCCGCCAGTCCGATGCTGAGGTCTGAATAGCCGGAGAAGTCACAATATATCTGCACCGAATATCCTATCATGCCCATTGCGCACTCATAACCTGAGTATGTCTGCGGATCGTCAAATATCCAGTTGTTAAACTGTGCAATGTAGTCTGCTATAACAGCCTTCTTGAGCAGACCGAGCACGATGAGCCATACACCTGTATAGAGCAGTCGCTCTGGCACTGGATCTGTACGACGTATCTGCGGGAAGAATGTCTCTGCTCGTGTGATAGGTCCTGCAAGCAACAGCGGGAAGAATGATATATAGAAGAGGTACTCTATGAGTGTGACCTGTGTGGTAAACTTGCGTCGATATACATCTACCGTATGGCTTATGGCCTGAAATGTATAAAATGATATGCCGATTGGCAGGGCGATGCTTCGGAGAGAGAAATTGGTGTGAAGCATATCGTTGATGACCTCGATGGAGAAGTTGGTATACTTATAGTATATGAGTGGCACGAGGTTGAGCAGGATGATCATAGTCACCCATACCTTGCGTTCCTTGCCCTCGACTGACGACATGTGTCGGGTAAAGAGCCATGAAGCTATCGCCGTAAGCGGAAGGACGAGCATGAGCCACTGGTTGGCAAGATAGAAGAAGAGCAGGCTGAATGCCACGACGTATATCATCATGCCCAAGCGTGTGTACTTGCGCAACAATGCATACACAAGGATAAATCCTATGAATGTAGCCCAGAATGGTATGGTAGTGAATAACATAAGCCTTTTATTTATTTATCTTTCATTCAGAGTACACCTTATTATATTATATAATATACACTATTACTCTATCCAACTCCCCTCCCCTACTGTTCTATCTTCACGTCTCGCTTGCCTGGCAAAGTCGAATAAGCAGACTTTAGCGTCTCATTCGTTATCGTGTAGTCACGGTTGACAGGACGTCCA
>JAZLKQ010000276.1:0-5248 GCA_045597745.1 Bacteroidaceae bacterium
AAGCGCTACCTTTTCCCAGCCGATTATATGGCTGACCCATCCGTTCATATCTTCAACGGAAAGATCTATATTTACCCAAGTCATGACTGGGAAGCATCAAATGTAGAAAACGACAATGGTGACCAATACATCATGAAGGATTATCATGTACTTCGTATAGATGGCGATCCGATGACAGGTGAAGTCGTAGATTGTGGTTGTGTTCTTCGTCAGGAAGACATCCCTTGGGCAGGCCGCCAGCTTTGGGATTGTGATGTTCAGGAATACGAAGTAGAAGTACCTACAAATGCAGAAGAGCAGGCAGCAGGCATGGGATATAGCAAGAAGGTGAAGAAGTACATCATGTATTTCCCAATGAAGGATCGTACCGATGTGTTCCATTGGGGAGCTGCGATAGCAGACAATCCTGAAGGCCCATTCATCCCACAGGCAGCGCCAATTGCTGGTAGCTATAGCATAGACATGTGCGCATTCAGAGATGATGCCGACGGCGAGGTATACGTGTACTTTGGTGGTCTTTGGGGAGGACAGCTCCAGAGATACAAGGACAATATCCATTTGGAGACACCATATCTTCCAGAGGGTGATGCAGACTCACTCCCAAGCCGTTGTGTACGTCTGACTAAGGATGGGCTCAACTATGCAGAGTCTCCACGTCCAATCCTTGTAGTCGATGCAGAGGGCAATCCACTCAAGGCGGACGATCCACATCGTTTCTTCGAGGCATCATGGATGCACAAGTACAATGGCAAGTATTACTTCTCATACTCTACAGGCGATAGCCATCTCCTCTGCTATGCAGTGGGAGACAATCCTTATGGACCATTCACATATCAGGGTGTCATCCTTACTCCAGTAGTAGGTTGGACCACTCACCATGCCATTCTTGAGTATCAGGGCAAGTGGTATCTCTTCCATCATGATTCTGTACCATCAGGTGGCAAGTCATGGCTTCGCTCGCTGAAGGTGTGCGAAATACAGTACGATGCAGAGGGACGCATACAGACTATCGATGGAATGGACTAATTTTGGGGTGATGTTTTCTTTCATAATAAATAGTTAGTTATTCGATAATGGAGGATGCTAAAGCAACATGCATAGCATTCTCCATTTGTCGTTTATGGGTTACAGGACGAATAAACAACCATATAATATGATAAAGAACCTAATCACAGGATTGATGCTTCTGCTCACTTTACCTGCCTTTGCAGAAGACGGACATGCACTTTGGCTGAGGATGCAGAAGAACCAGCGACCAGCTAAGGTACGTATGCTGAATGCCAAATCCACTTCGCCTACATTGCAGATTGCAAGCCAGGAAATCAGAGACTATTGGGCAGATGCAAATACTATCGTTACACTGTCTGTGGACAGACCATATACAGATGACGATTCGTATAAGATTAGCCAGACAAAGGGCGGCGTCACAGTGTCGTCTCATTCAGAGACAGGAGTGCTGTACGGAGTGTACCAGTTGTTGCGAATGCAGCAGACCAAGTCTCCGTCTCAGCCAATAGACTACAATATTGCTTCATCCCCAGCTTTTGGTGTCAGAATACTCAATCATTGGGACAATCCCGACGGCACGGTTGAGCGTGGCTATGCAGGCCGTTCGATCTGGAAGTGGGATGAACTTCCATCTGTCGTCTCTCCTGTATATAAGGAATATGCCCGTGCCAACGCCTCAATCGGCATCAATGGCACAGTGCTCAACAATGTCAATGCCAAGCCGATGATGCTCTCCACCGAGACAATAGCAAAGGTTGCAGCCATCGCTGATGTCCTTCGTCCATACGGCATCAAGACATATCTCGCTGTCAACTTTGCCTCTCCTAAGGCTATAGGTGGTCTATCGACAGCCGATCCTCTTGATGATGATGTTCGTAAGTGGTGGAAAGAAAAAGCCGATGAAATCTATAAAATCATACCAGACTTCGGCGGATTTCTTGTCAAGGCCAACAGCGAGGGCGAACCAGGACCAATGGACTACGGACGTTCGCACTCCGATGGAGCCAACATGCTTGCAGACGCTCTCGCGCCTCATGGAGGCATAGTCATGTGGCGAGCCTTCGTCTACTCGCCAAGCAACTCCGACCGTGCATCACAGGCATACGAGGAGTTTGTGCCACTCGATGGACAGTTTCGCGACAATGTCATCATACAGATCAAGAATGGTCCTATAGACTTTCAGCCACGCGAACCATACAGTCCACTCTTTGGCGGGCTACGCAAGACACAGATGATGGCAGAGTTTCAGATTACCCAAGAGTACTTGGGCGAGTCTGTCCATACAGCCTACCTCGCACCTATGTGGCGCGAATGTCTTGATGCAGACCTCGGCATGGCAGATCAGAGCGTCACGGTAGGTCAGATGACCAAGCACCTCGTCAGCACGGGTGGCAAGACAGCCATAGCAGGTGTTGCCAATATAGGAGGTAGCGTATGTTGGACGGGTAGCGACATGGCTCAGGCCAATTGGTACGCATTTGGACGTCTGGCATGGGACGATCAGATGAGCAGCAAGCAGATAGCAGGCGAATGGCTTGCTCAGACATTTACGACTGACAGCGCATTCGTCAAGCCAATGACAGATGTACTCCTTGCATCCCGTGAAGCCGTCGTCCACTACATGATGCCGCTCGGACTCCATCATATCTTCGCTGGTGGACACCACTATGGACCAGAACCATGGTGCGCTCCTAAGGGATGGCGCGAGGACTGGTTGCCACGCTATTATCATAAGGCAGACAGTATCGGCATAGGATTTGACCGTACACACGGCGGAAGCAACAATGTAGCCCAGTATCACCAGCGAGTGCGAGACATGTACGACAACATCAGCACATGTCCAGAGCAACTGTTGCTGTGGTTTCACCATGTGCCATGGGACCATCGTATGCACGATGGCAGTACACTGTGGCAAAAGCTGTGCTATACATACGACCTCGGTGTGCGCGAAGCCGCCGACTTTGCAAATGTGTGGCGCACTATGCGTCCATACGTAGATGGCGAACGGTACGAGCGACAGCTCGTCCGATTTGAGCGTCAGGCAAAGGACGCCGTATGGTGGCGAGACGCATGTCTGCTGTACTTCCAGCAGTACTCACGCCGCCCACTGCCGTTCGGATCGCCAGCACCAAGGTATACGCTCGACTATATGATGCAGTACAAGCTCGACATAGACAACTATACCGCTGCTCCTATGGAGCGTCTGCCTCAGTAAATGTGAGATTAGGACAAATAGCAAACGACCGCATAACGAAATATATCCGTTGTGCGGTCGTTGTTGTTGGGGGGCGGTTGTTGTGGTTTTATACATACGTATGTTGAGCGTTCGTCATACGTATGTTGAGCGTTAATCATACGTATGTTGAACGTTCGTCATACGTATGTTGCATTTTCCTCGTATTTACCCCATGTTATTATAGACTATTACGTATGTTACAGAGCATACAGTCATGCAACGGCATGTATACTCCGCCAATATGGGCAAATCTTCTTTGTGCTTCGCAATAATGTAGGGAGAATAATTGTTTATTACATCTAAAGCAACTAATTTTGTACGTCATTATCAACATACATCAATACAGTCCCAATATCTATACTTCGTATCATGAGAAAACATATCTCCATATTGTTCGTGTCACTGCTTGCTGTCATCAGCGTATGTAGCCTTGTAGGTTGTGAGACACTTGAAGTACCATCGACGGAGAAAGAAAAGCCAGGCGAACAGCCAGGTGACACGTCGGGTGAGGCCGACAATGATGTTGCGTACGAGTTGATGGGCGATGGCAGTATGGACAATCCTTATAGCGTGAGTGATGTCTTGCACCTGAGTCTGGGCAACAACAATACTGATGATGTATGGGTGAGAGGATATGCAGTAGGTAGCACTCGCCAGTCGATGAACAACGCAGTATTTGACGTTGATGGTGCATCGGAGACTAATCTGCTTTTGTCCGATGAAATCAATGAAAACGACTATAAGCATTGTATTCCGGTAGAACTCAATAGTACAGAACTGAAACGAGGACTAAGTCTCGTGTACAACGCTCATCGTATAGGTACGATGCTCATGGTCAAGGGCAATGTGATGACCTACTTCCGTGTCAATGGCTTGAGGGATGTGCAGACATGGCAATGGGATGGAGATGACGACCACGACGATGTCGATGAAGACAATGGCGATGGTGATAGTGATAGTGATGATTCTGGCATTGATGATGGTGATGACGACGAGCATGGTGATGGCGGTAGTGCTGACGATGGCGACGAAGACGGCGGTGGTGAAGATGGCGAGTATGGCAATGACGATGGTCAGCATAGCACTGATGGAGATAAATACGTGGAAGATCCTGCACGCATAGGACGTGGCCTCTACTGGCCAGTGACAGATATACGCCAGCTTGCTGACGGGACGAAGGTACTGCTTGTGACTGAGACGTCAGGCGGACAGATGGTCGTTGCCAATCAGAAGTACACTAAGTCGAGTCATTATTGCGAGGCGTGTGAGACTAATGGCGAAGGCGCTCTTGAGGTGAAAGACACTTGGGGAGTGTGGCAGCTTTCCCGTACTCAAAAGCATGGGGGTGGACGAGTCGTGAGATTTCACGAGTTGAATACGGATAAGTGGCTTGCATATAAGCCGAAAGAGAAGAGTGAGTCAAATGGCTATGGCAGTATCGAGACACTTGATGCAGAGGCTATCACTTCGTCGAGTGCATATCAGGTGGACTTTGTATATTATGTCAATCCGAAGGACGGAAAGAAATGTATGGCTACTCTTTACGAGAAAGCTACAGAGAAGGGTGGTGATCAATTGCACTATATGACACGCTCGTCATACCAGAACAAACCTACCATCAGGCTGTCTCTTGCTCCTGACAGTGGTGTTCATCTCTTCTATCTTGTGCCTTAATGAATAGCCGATGAAATCACAACTTTTTGTTGAAGTGTAATAATGACGCTTAAAAATCTTGATACATTTCGTGATGAAATTGTGACATGAAAACGTTTTTCCATGTTGTAAATAATGTTTATATTTGCACCATAAACGATCTAATTAACTACATTATTAACTTTATGAGATTCACTGGAAACTTATCAAAGGCTCTCGGGCTTTTGCTTCTGTTTGCATTGACTCCTCTATGGATGATGGCACAGAAGGTTACAGTCAAAGGTACTGTAAGTGATGCTGACGGTCCACTGGCAAGTGCGACAGTCAAGGTAAAGGGTGGTTCGACTGGTA
>JAZLKQ010000277.1:0-2946 GCA_045597745.1 Bacteroidaceae bacterium
CTCCTCGATGAAGGGATGGGAGCATCCATTGTTCCTGACTGACAAACAATGTGATCGTCTTGGAGTGCTCATCAATAAGGGTGAGCATTCCTTTCCTATTGCTTGCGTCAAGACCTGGTACAAGGATGAAAGCGACCAGAAGCGCCCAACCATCAATCCAAAAGCATACGAGGCCCTTGATGAAGAAGCGAAGAAAGGATACGTCAGGAAAGAATCTCTTCTCTACTACAAGGGCTACAATATCTCCCAGACCAATTTCAAGGACGTACGCCCTGAGAAGATGGCTCAGATTGAGGAGCAATATAAGTCCGTTGCCAATACCACAAGGGACGTCAGTGTCCCTGCCATTGACAAGATGATTGCCGATCAGTCATGGGTCTGCAAGATATCTGAGCAGCAGAGCGACCAGGCCTATTACGCCAGAAAGGAAGATAAGATCGTTGTTCCAAAACGCGAGCAGTTCCCCGATAGGGGAGCCTTCTATGGAACGCTGTTCCATGAAATGACTCACTCCACCGGGATCGAATCCCGTCTAGACAGGGATATGGCTTGGTTATTTGGGTCAATGGGATATGCCAGGGAAGAACTGGTCGCTGAGCTCAGCAGTGCGATCCTATGCACAAAGACAGGAATAGATGCCACCATCAGCGAGCACAACCTACAGTATCTCAAGAGCTGGATGGGAGCACTGTCTGATGATCCGAAGGCAATCACTCAAATAGTAGCCGATGCCTCAAAAGCAGCTGAATTCATCAGCGAGAAAGCAAAACTGGACCAGAGACCTACTATTGATCTATCCGACCTCGGAAAGGAACTGAAGGAGGCCAATGAGCAGGCGCAATGTCAAGATATTGGGCATCACGCTGGAATCAGGCGATGATTTTGACGATTGCACTGATTCCTATCAAGTGGCACTCCAGTGAAGGCAAAGTGACAGTCAATGACTGCGAGTAACGGTAAGTAACACGTCACTTAATAGAAGTGGCAGCAAACTTTTGCGAGTTGCTGCCACTTCCACGCTATACGCTATTTCATGTCACACGTGCTTAATCGAATGCTCACCTTGATAACTCCTGAGCACAAAGACAGACAGGGAATCCCTGCCTGTCTGATAAAATTTGTGTTTCTTCGTGTTCAGGACGGTGGATTGTCACCCATTTAATGTTACTCTGCGTAAGTAACCTTGATAGATGTTGGACGAAGCTGAACGTTGTTTGTACCCTTATTAGTGATAACAACTTTAGTACTACTTCCCTCCCAAACAATTGTACAGCCGCTTGTTGCAGGGTTCGTAAGAGTACCCTCATTAGCCGAAACGCCATCACATCCAAAGTAGCCTCCACTGACTTTTATTTCAACTTTGGTAATAGTTTTTCCTGAGAACTCCAGTGCATGGCCCTTATAGAGACGCAGAGTTGTCGCAGTATTGTAGCTTGCTCGGATTGCTGTAGTACCCTCAGCAATATACTGCCTCATCTTAACTCCATTCTGAGTAATAGAAATACCACCGTTTGCATCAGAAGAAAGGCTACCACTGAATGTTACATCTGAGCCGCCACCTTGCTTCTCCTTAAATGAAGCTCCTATGGTAACATCACCAGTCATTGTGAATGTCTCGGTATCTGTTGTGCCAACTGTTGCACCTTCAATGTCCCACGAATCGAACTCATAATCATCGCTTGAAGGACTAGCTGTAATTGTAACCGTCTTGCCTTCCTCGATCTGAGCACCGCTAACTACAGACTCACCATCTACGGTAGCTGCGATAGTACCGTTTTCTGCAGATTCGATATTAAGTGTATATTTAACCACACCAGGATCTACCCAACCTTCAACCTTGAAGAAGTTAGCTGCTTTATTGGTTTGAGATACAGACTGATAGTTTCTCCAATCGGTTGAGCCATATGTTGCAAGGTAACGAGTACCAGAACCTGTTGCTGTAGCGATAACACCATAAGTGTTATTTAGAGCAGGACTCCAATCGCCAGCGGTACCAGGGTTGGTTTTCACACGAACACCACCATTTGAAGATGAACCTGTAAGGAAATATCCAGAGTTTACATAACTTTCAAATTTCAAAGTTCCCGTAGTAGAACCCTCTACCGCTGTCCACACCATATCGCGAGTGATATTGATGACTCCATCCGCTTTTGTTACAGTGCCAATCGAAGGGCCAGCATTAGTTGCACTTGCATTAGGAACATACGAGGCCTCGTCATAGGTAAGAATAATATATGTACCAGGCGTGAACTGATTTACGGCTGTGACCTTAGTAATCTGGACAGTTCCTGCTTTAACAACATTGATTGTGTACTCCGCAGTCTTGGTCACTGCATCCTCGGTATAGCTTACGGTTACAGTCTGCTCGCCTGTATTGGCAGTATTATAGCCCGTGAATGTAGAGTTTGAAGTCACATCTGCGCTTGCTTTACCACGATAAGAAGCTGTTACGGTACCGCCAAATGACCACTCCTCATTCTGAGTGAAAGAGGTCTTCGCACCACTCACCGCAATACTCTTGAGGATTGAAGTTGCACCATTGATTGAATAGATATAGTTGTTAGCATCCATCTCAAGGGTGGTAACAGACTGAGAGCTTACATACTTCTTGATCTTACCATAGATAACGACAACCTGATCTACCGTAATATCCTCAGCACTTGCAAAGTTCACATTGCCAAGATCCTTGCCTTTATAAACCTCAAAGGTATCGTCGCCTGTACCAATAGTATATGAATAGGTTGCAGACGAGAATGTACCAAGAGTTTTGATTGTACCTGTTACATAGCAATCTGCTGTTGATGCATTGTCCGCAAGGTTGCCTGCCAGATAAAGAGCATCAGCAACTGAATAAGGGTTGGTAGCTGAGCCATCGCCATCCATTTCACGAGCAGGTTTGCCTGCCTGAGTCAGCACAATCGTATATTCACTATCGCCAGCTACAGG
>JAZLKQ010000278.1:0-3143 GCA_045597745.1 Bacteroidaceae bacterium
ACAAGGAATGGCGTTCCAACGTATACGGTCAGTGCAAGAGCTGGCTCGACGGCGGACTCAAGCCTCGTGCAGTAACTCGCGACCTTGACTGGGGCATACCGGTACCTGTAGAAGGGGCGGAGGGCAAAGTACTCTACGTATGGTTTGACGCACCTATCGGATACATTTCCAACACCAAGGAGCTTTGCGACAACAATCCTGAGCGTTGGGGCACATGGCAGAAGTGGTGGCAGGACGAAGAGAGCCGCCTCATACACTTCATCGGCAAGGACAATATCGTATTCCACTGCATCGTCTTCCCATCAATGCTAAAGGCTCATGGCGACTACATATTGCCAGACAATGTCCCAAGCAATGAGTTCCTCAATCTCGAAGGCAACAAGATATCAACATCCAAGAACTATGCGGTATGGCTCAACGAATATCTCGTCGACCTGCCTAACCGCCAGGACGAACTCCGCTATGTACTCACAGCCAACGCTCCTGAGACTAAGGACAACGACTTTACATGGGCAGACTTCCAGGCTCGATGCAACAATGAACTCGTTGCAGTATACGGCAACTTCGTCAACCGCGCCCTGCAGCTCACCCAGAAGTACTATGACGGCATCGTGCCAGAATGTGGTGCACTCACAGAGGCAGACAAGGCAACGCTTGCAGAGTTTCAGGGTGTAAAGGATAAGGTAGAAGCACTCCTCGACACATTCAAGTTCCGCGAAGCTCAGAAGGAAGCAATGAACCTTGCCCGTATAGGCAATAAGTACATTGCAGACGAAGAGCCATGGAAGGTCATAAAGACTGACCCTGAGCGTGTGAAGACTATTATATTCATATCTCTGCAGCTTACAGCCAACCTCGCCATAGCATTCGAACCATTCCTCCCATTCAGCAGCAAGAAGCTCAGGGAGATGATATGCATGGAGGACTTCAAGTGGGAAGAACTCGGAAGCACCAACCTGCTTCCTGCCGGCAAGCAACTCGCCAAGCCAGGCCTTCTCTTCTCTAAGATAGAGGACGAAGTCATCAAGCAGCAGACAGACAAGCTCGAGGCAACGGTCAAGGCCAATGCAGAGGCAGCATTTGAGGCAGCACCTGTCAAGGAGACCATCACCTTCGATGACTTCCAGAAGCTCGATATACGTGTAGGTACCGTAGTAGAATGTGAACGAGTGCCAAAGATGAAGAAGCTGCTCAAGTTCCACCTTGACGACGGTACGCCAAAGGGACGCACAATCGTAAGCGGCATCAGCCAGTGGTACGAACCAGAACAGCTCATAGGCAAGCAGGTGCTCTTCATCGCCAACCTCGCACCACGTGAGTTCAAGAACGGCCTCGTAAGCGAGGGCATGATACTCTCTGCCGAAGACTGGGACGGATCTATCAGCGTCACAACAGTAGAGCATAAGGTAAAGGGCGGAAGCCAAGTTTGCTAAGACGTCAACAATCAACATATAGCGTACACCAATCGCACAAGTGCCGAAAAGGCATTTGTGCGATTGTTCTTTTTGTAGCAAAATGCCAAACAAATTGACAACTACCGTATGTTGAAGCTTCAACATACGTATGACGAAGCTTCAACATACGTATGACGAAGCCTTATCGAACGTATGACGAAACTTCATCAAGCGTTTGATGCATATTCATCGACCGCACAGCATTGCAGACAACAATATTTTTATTGATTTTTTATCTAAGATATGCAATACTTAAATAAAAGTATGTATATTTGCGAGCGAACAAAATCGAATAATAATAAAATACTTTATCACTATAAATCCTTAATTCAATGTTTTCGCCTTGGCAAATATGGCTTATAGCAACCATCATATTATTTATCATCGAACTCATCAACGCCAGTTTCGGCATCATCTGCTTCGCATTCGGAGCCATCCTAGCTGCAATCATCGACATATGCGGGTTAGGTATCGTATGGCAACTCGTTGCATTCATCATAGGCACCTTGCTTTCTTTCCTCTTCATTCGTCCTATACTCTTGAAATGGTTTGAATCGAAGAAAGACAAAAAGAAGACCAATCTCGACAGCATCATAGGTCGCAAGGCCATCGTAATCGAAGACATACAGCCTGGCAATGGACGTGTCGCAATTGACGGAACAGACTGGCGTGCAACAGCACAATATGACATAACTATCGAAGCAGGAGCCGAAGTGACAATCATCGAGAGAGAGGGCAACACGCTTGTAGTTACAGAGTCCCTCACACCCGACTAAACCTCCCCCAGCCCCTCCCAAGGAGGGGAGCTCTGATAGAGCATAGTAATATACAGGGTGCTTTGTTCGCCCCCTTTGGGGGACGGGGGGCTCTTCAAAGGGGGCACTCTGATAGAGCCTGAGGTAATTATGAATTATAAATTATGAATTACACATTAAATATAATATTAATCATCTTTAAAAAAAAATCTTATTATGGCCATGGTATACGTAATTATCGCCGTACTCATCTTGCTCGTAGCAATAGTAATTGCAAAGAGCCTCACAATCATTCCACAGTCAGAGACTAAAGTTATCGAACGTCTCGGTCGCTACAACCGCACACTCGAATCTGGTGTCAATCTCATCATCCCATTTATCGACGCTCCACGAGAGATCTATTCACGATACCAGGACGAGCGAAGCCGCTGGACAACGGAAGGAGGAGACGATAGCCGCAGCTTCATCATCAAGCGTTCGACAAAGATAGACCTTCGCGAACAGGTATACGACTTCCCACGTCAGTCCGTCATCACCAAGGACAATGTACCTACAACCATCAACGCACTACTCTATTTCCAGATCACAGACCCTGTCAAGTCAGTATACGAGATAGACAATCTCCCTAACGCTATCGAGAAACTCACACAGACCACACTCCGCAACATCATCGGAGCTATGGAACTCGACGAGACGCTCACATCTCGAGACATCATCAACACCAAGCTCCGTTCAGTACTCGACGAAGCAACAGACAAGTGGGGTGTAAAGGTCAATCGTGTCGAGCTGCAGGACATCATGCCAAGCCAGGACGTTATGGAGGCTATGGCAAAGCAGATGAATGCAGAGCGCGAACGTCGTGCAAGCGTACTTGCGGCTCAGGGTGCAAAGGAGTCTGCCATCCTGCGTTCTGAAGGTGAGAAGGCAGCAATCA
>JAZLKQ010000279.1:0-9475 GCA_045597745.1 Bacteroidaceae bacterium
CTCTCAGATGCCGTAGCCGTATGCTGCTGCACTACTTTGGAGAAGATGACACCGAGGAGTGTGGCAAGTGTGATGTGTGCACAAGGCGAAAGCGTAAGGGATATTCGGCGGAGGATATCAATTCTACCATATTATTAATAAATAAGGTGTTGGCAGATGGACATCCACACCCCATCTCTTCGCTCAAGGCACTCAATGTCAACCATAGCTTGGTAAAGGAGTCGCTCAAGGCAATGGCTGATGAAGATCTGCTGACTATAGACCAGCTTAGTATACAACTCAAGAACAAACCATCATCATGACAAAAGATATATCTGCACAGCAGTACTATGACTCTGCTACCAAGTCTATAGAGGACGGCGATCTGCTTACCGCCATAGTCGAAGCCTCTCAAGCCATCACTGCCGACCCACGATACGACGAGGCATATATGCTCAGGGCGACGATTCTCGCCAATATGATGCAGTATGCCGATGCCATCAGTGACATCGATATGGCAATAAGCATCAATCCTGATGTTGCCGACTATTATATGAAGAGGGGCGAACTGCGCCTTAAGCAGAATGACCATGCTGGAGCAATGGAGGACTTGAAGATGGCTGCAAACTTGTCGCCTGAATTTCTCGAGCACCTCAACGGCTTGTTTAAGTCGCAAGGTGAGCAAACCGAAAACATAAAGCCATTTAAGATTGGCAGAAACATAAAGAACAGTAAGCAATAACTTCACTTTTAATGCAAAAAGTCAAAAAAACGATGACTTTTGTTTGTAGTTATACTGATAATCATTACCTTTGCATCATCAAAATACAGATAGAGTATATTATATGAACTCATTTTACGGCACATATTATTATTTTTACTTTTACTTTAGCAATAAGTGAAAGCGGGTATGTATGTGCATAAGAGTAACGACGACATAAACAAATAACGTATATATATCCCGCTTACAAGGCGGGATTTTTTTGTAATATGAGAAAGATTGCAATACAGGGAGTCATCGGTTCGTTTCATGACATGGCTGCCCACCACTTCTTTGAAGGCGAAGACATCCAACTGATATGCTGTGATACATTCGAACAGGTATTTGAAGAGATGAAGAAAGACAGCAATGTCATCGCACTTCTCGCCATAGAGAATACCATAGCCGGCAGTCTCTTGCACAACTACGAACTGTTGCGTGAAAGTGGTGCTCAGATAGTTGGTGAACACAAGCTACGTATCAGCCACAGCATCATGTGCCTGCCAGAAGACAACTGGGAGGATATCACCGAGGTCAACAGCCACCCTGTAGCACTCATGCAATGCCGTGACTTCCTGAGCAAACATCCAAGCATGAAGGTAGTAGAAGCGGAAGACACTGCAGGCTCCGCCAAGATCATAAGCGAGAAGGGACTAAGAGGCCATGCCGCCATCTGCTCAAAGTTTGCCGCCCCACTCTACGGCATGAAGATACTCGAGGAAGGCATCGAGACCAACAAGCACAACTTCACCCGCTTTCTTGTACTAAGCGACCCATGGATGGCAGACAGCATCTGCAACCCTCGACGCTCCAACAAGGCAAGTATCGTATTCAGCCTGCCCCACAACGAAGGTAGCCTTTCGCAGATACTGTCCATCTTCTCATTCTACAAGATCAACCTCACCAAGATACAGTCACTGCCAATCATCGGACGCGAATGGGAGTACATGTTCTACGTAGACGTGACATACGACGACTATACACGATACCGTCAGTCTATCGACGCCACAAGACCGCTCGCAAAGCAACTAAAGATACTTGGTGAATATATCGAAGGAAAAAGCACTATATAATATACATAATATATATAAGAAAACATGTTTCAGCCAGCAGACAGACTATCATTAGTCTCAGAATACTACTTTTCGAGAAAGCTCAAGGAAGTGGCACAACTCAATGCTGAGGGCAAGGACATCATATCTCTTGCCATCGGTTCGCCAGACATGCCACCATCAGCAGAGACTATAGACGTACTCTGCAAGAATGCACAGTTGCCAGATGCACACGGCTACCAGCCAACCGTAGGTATACCAGAGCTTCGCAAGGCAATGGCATCATTCTATCAGCGTTGGTAAGGCGTGACTCTTGACCCTGCAAGCGAGATACAGCCACTCATAGGCAGCAAGGAAGGTATACTCCACGTGACACTCGCTATCTGTAACCCAGGCGACAAGGTACTTGTGCCTAACCCTGGATATCCTACATACACATCATTGAGCAAGATACTCGGTCAGCAGATTGTCAACTACGACTTACGTGAAGACAATGGATGGCAACCAGACTTCGACCAGCTCGAGAGCATGGATCTTAGTGGAGTCAAACTCATGTGGACCAACTATCCAAACATGCCTACAGGTGGAAGAGCGTCTCGTCAACTATACGAGAAGATTGTAGCATTCGCAAAGAAGCATAACATCATCGTCGTCAATGACAATCCATACTCATTCATCCTCAACCGCGACGAACACCTCTCTATACTCCAGATACCTGGAGCCAAAGACTGCTGCATCGAGTTCAACTCCATGTCCAAGTCGCACAACATGCCAGGATGGAGAGTTGGAATGCTTGCCACCAACAGCACATTCGTCCAGTGGATACTCAAGATCAAGTCCAATATCGACTCGGGAACATTCCGCCCACTACAGCTTGCTGCAGCCCAGGCATACGACAATACCGAAGCATGGCATACCGCTGCCAATATCGAGACATACTCCAGCAGACGCAAGATAGCAGAAGAGATCATGACTCAGCTCGGATGTACATTCGACCCTAAGCAGCAAGGCATGTTCCTTTGGGGACGTATACCTGACAGCTACGACGACGTAGAGCAACTCACGGAGAAGGTACTCCACGAGGCAAGAGTATTCGTCACACCAGGCTTCATCTTCGGTAGCAACGGCAGTCGCTATCTGCGCATCTCACTATGCGCAAAGGATGACAAGATGCAGGAGGCTTTGGAAAGAATAAAAACAATGGTTAATGCATAGTGCACAATGTATAATTGACTTCGTCAAGCTAAAGGTTCATAATGCACAATTAACAACTTATAATTTATAACCTATAATTTATAACTTATAACTATTCCCAATGGAATTACAACTCAAACCACTTGGATTACCAAGCGACAACGTTAGACCATTCGTCATAGCAGGACCATGTTCTGCAGAGACAGAAGAACAGGTCATGCAGACAGCAACACAGCTTGCAGAGAAGGGATGTCACATGTTTCGTGCCGGTGTATGGAAGCCACGCACCAAACCAGGAGGTTTCGAAGGCAACGGTGAGGCTGCGCTACCATGGATGCAGCAAGTCAAGAAGGAGACAGGTATGCTCACCTCTACCGAAGTGGCAACTCCCGAACATGTAGAACTCGCTCTAAAATACGATATTGACCTGCTCTGGATTGGAGCACGCACTACAGCCAATCCATTTGCGGTGCAGGCACTCGCCGACTCGCTCAAGGGAGTAGATGTACCAGTATTGATAAAAAATCCAGTCAACCCTGACCTCGAACTCTGGATTGGAGCGCTTGAGCGTATCAACGGAGCTGGCATCACACGACTCGGAGCAATACACCGCGGATTCTCAAGCTACGACAAGAAGATATACCGCAACCTGCCTATGTGGCAGATACCTATCGAACTCAAGCGTCGCTATCCTAATCTTCCTATATGCTGCGACCCAAGCCATATCGGTGGACGACGTGACCTCATCGCACCACTCTGCCAGCAGGCGCTTGACCTCGGCATGGACGGACTCATCATCGAGAGCCACTGTAACCCCGACGCTGCGTGGAGCGACGCTAAGCAGCAGGTCACACCAGATATACTCGACTACATACTTTCGCTCCTCGTCATACGAGACAACGTACAGACTACCGAGAATATCAACGCACTCCGCAAGCAGATAGACGAGATAGACAACGCACTCATGGACCTGCTCGCCAAACGTATGCGCATAAGCCGTGAGATCGGCCAGTACAAGAAGGAACACGACATGACCATCGTACAGACAAGCCGATACAGCGAGATACTCGACAAGCGAGGTGCTCAAGGTGCACTATGTGGCATCGATTCACAGTGTATACGCAAGATATTTGAAGCCATACACGAAGAGAGTGTCAATCAACAAGTCAGCGTTATTAACAATGCATAATTAATAATGCATAACTTATAATTTATAAATTATAACTTATAACTCCCCCTTGGGGGAGAGGGGCTTTTTCTATTCCAATGAAGATACTTATATTAGGAGCAGGCAAGATGGGATCATTCTTTACCGACCTGCTAAGCTTTGAACACGAGGTAGGCGTATACGACATAGATCCAAAGCGACTGCGATTTATGTACAACACACAGCGCTTCACGTCATACGACGAAGTGCAAGAGTTTCAACCCGAACTTGTCATCAACGCCGTAAGCCTCAAGTACACTCTCGCAGTCTTTGACGAAATCATACCATACCTGCCACAGACATGTATACTGAGCGACATCAGCAGCGTCAAGACTGGCTTCCGCGAATATTACGAGCAGACAGGTATGCGCTACGTCAGCACACACCCTATGTTTGGTCCTACATTTGCCAACCTCGGCAAACTATCATCCGAAAACGCCATCATCATCAGCGAAGGCGACTTCATGGGACGATGCTTCTTCAAGGAACTATACAGCCGACTCCAGCTACACATCTGCGAATACACCTTCGATGAGCACGACCGCACCGTAGCGTACTCACTCTCCATACCTTTCATCTCCACCTTCGCCTTTGCGGCAGTCATGCAGCATCAGGATGCACCAGGCACCACATTCAAGCGACACATGCAGATAGCACAGGGCGTACTCTCAGAGGACGATTGCCTACTACGCGAAATACTCTTCAATCCCTACACCAAAGACCAGGTAGAGCAGATACGCACTGAGATGAAAGAACTCATCGCCATCATAGAGACCAAGGACGAAGACCGTATGCAACGATACCTCACCAAGATTAGAGCAAACATTAAGTAATGCATATCCAAGACACACTCGTCATCGGCAATAGCCACGAATCGTACTACCTGCACGCCTCAGACATACTATACGTAGAGGCAGACGGTAACTACTGCAACATATACCTGACAGACGGCGAGGTTATCAGCTCCATACTCATGCAGATAGGAGAGATAGCCCGACGCATAGACCGTATGCGTAGAGACGGCGCACCGCCCATGTTCGTAAGAGTGGGAAGGAGCTACATCATCAGCGTGTCGCACATACAGCATATCCACCCCGTAAAGCGTCAACTCAAACTCGACCTGTCCGACCTCGCTACAGGCACCAAGCACCGACTCTCAGCGTCGACCAAGGCACTGCAGACGCTACGTGCGGACATGGACACTGGCAGCCTGTCCAGAGCAAGTCGTGTATGCCAACCTCCTGCCGTGGCAAATGGCAGAGGTGGATTTGGCGAATACCTCTCGTCGTCCAGCAACATGCACACATACGAACAGGATGATGACTGCATCATGTATCTCGGCTGATATAGCTTAGCATAACTTATAACTTATAATTTATAATTATGCACAACATGCAGTTCGTACAGCAAATGGCATAGTTCGTACAGTGAGCGACTTTTTACCATGACGGACTAAATGAATAGTTATACTTTTGCATCGCTAAAAGAATAAAAACATCGTATAACTTATTCAAACAAACGTATATGTTACACAACATCACCAATTCTTCTAATGTCGTTATAGGCGATGTCGACCTCGACTATCAGCCATGTCTCAACTATGCCATGATACTCAATCATGGTGATGCCATTACCAACCTTGTCATAACCAATGACAGCTATACCATCTGGCAGTCTGTAAAGCTCAGTATCAAGGGAGATATGTTCGATCCCGTCACCATCGAGATAGCAGACATACCTATTGGTGCATCCGTCAGAGTAGACGACCTTGCGCTTACTCCCGACTATCACAAGCTCATGGCACTTACCGAAGCCATCGACACACAGTTTGCTTTGAGCATAAGCGTAAGGGGAGAAAACATATTCTCACAGTCACTCCCTATCACCCTTGCAGCATTCGACCAGTGGCAAGGCAATACCATATACCCGGAGATACTTGCGGCATTTGTCACTCCTAATCACCCCGCCATACAGCCCGTACTCCACCGCGCATCAGAGATACTCCAGCAGCTTACAGGCGACAACTCGCTTGGCGTAGGCATGTGGTATGAGAAGAGTCGTGTCATTGCCACAGTACGTGCCATATACAATGCCCTACACGAACAGCATATAGTCTATGCTGAAGCACCAGCATCTTACGATCAATACGGCCAGCGCATTAGGTTGGCGGACAATGTACTGACCAACAGACTCGGCAACTGTCTCGACCTCTCAGTACTGCTATGTAGCTGTCTCGAGAGCCTACACATCAAGACCACCATCATACTCGTACATGGACATGCGTTCGTCGGAGTATGGACAGACCACACCATCCCAACAACATCTGTAAGCCATGACATCACTATGCTCACCGAAAGAGCTTGTGAAGACTGGCGCCTGTTGCCTATCGAAGCTACGTGTCTCACCAGGGAGAATACCGATTTTGACACTGCTGTCAACGAAGGCCTGACACAGCTACGTGCCAATGCTCTCAATCTGGAGTGCATCATAGACATATTCCAGTGCCGCATGGACCGTATCCGTCCTCTGCCTCAGAGCGTGCTCACGCCCGAACAAGGATGGGTCGTCAACGACACGACTGACTACGACGCCATATTTGATGAGATGGCTAACGAGGCAAATGGCAATATCAGAGGCACTGCCGACGACAAGACGGCGGGCAAACTAAAGCTGTGGGAGCGCAAGCTCCTCGACCTCTCACTGCGCAATAGTCTGCTCAACATGAAGGCAGGTTCACGCATACTCCCTTTGCCTGGCGAATCGCTCGACACCATTATCAAGTTGCTCAACGAAGAGCAACTCACATCTATCATCGAACGTAAGGAAGACCTCGACACGATAAAGGAACTCTTCCGTGCCGCACGCAACTCTATCGAGGAGAACGGAGCCAACACCCTCTTCCTCACGCTCGGGACACTGCGATGGTACGAGCAGGACAGCGACACTCCTCATTTCGCACCTATCATACTCGTGCCTATCGACATCATACGTCACGGAGCAAAGAAGTACATCATACGCAAGAGAGACGAGGAACCAACCATCAACGTCACGCTGATGGAGTGCATGAAGCAGCTGTTCTCACTCCTGCCACCCGACCTGACGCAACTCCCGACTACTGCCGATGGAGAGGTAGATCATGCGAGAGTGTTGTCTATACTACGCACAGTCATAGAGGAAAGACCACAATGGGAGATTGTAGACGAAGCCATGATAGGCATATTCTCATTCTCAAAGTTCATGTTGTGGCACGATATCCATACACATCCAGAAGCTCTCACAGACAGCCCCGTAGTACGTAGCCTTATAGAAGGCAAGATGACATGGACCGACCTCAACGCACCTCTCGACGCACGCACACTCGACTCCACTACACCACCATCAGCATACGCTCTGCCTATAGATGTAGACTCCTCACAGCTCGAGGCAGTGGCAGTGTCAGACAGAGGCAATACATTCATACTGTATGGTCCTCCGGGAACAGGCAAGTCACAGACTATCACCAACATCATAGCCAATGCGCTATATCATGGCAAACGTGTGCTATTCGTAGCTGAGAAGATGGCTGCCCTCGATGTGGTCAAGTCTCGTCTAAGCAATATCGGGCTCGATCCATTCTGTCTCGAACTCCACTCCAACAAGGCAGACAAGAAGCACTTCCTCGCACAGATGGAAGAAGCCATCAATGCGCCACACACGCAGTCACCACATGAGTTTGTGCGTATGAGCCAGCTCCTCATGCAGCAACGACAGACACTCTCCGACCATATCAATGCTCTACATCGCAAGCACATACTCGGGCTATCACTCTACGATTGCATCAACCGCTATCTTGCTATAGAGGGAGACAAGGTAGACATCAGTTATGAGGCGGTACAGCAACTCACACCTGACGTCATCCGAGACATCTGTTCCCGCATGGAGGAGATGGACACAGTCATCGACATACTGTCTACTCATCCTTCGCAGCACCCGCTGATGCAACTGTTGCCAAGAGTCAACACAGCGGACAATCAGGCTCAGGTCACCCAACTCATACGGCAGATACCTGCCTGCATCGCGGAGGCTGAGGCAAAGGCCAATACCATGCTCAACAGATGGATACACAAGAAGAGCGCACATACCATATTTATGGAGAGTGGCATCATCGACAGACTCACGACACACGCACATATAGACGAAAGCATCACCAGCGATCTGTCCGAGCTCAAGATAGTGGTAGACAGATGGTTGCCTCACCTTGAACAAATGCGTGGATGGTATCACTATAGCACTCGAGCATTAGCCATCAGCCAACTGCCATCAGCCGAAGCCATGGCATTCTTCATGCAAGGACACAGTGGCAAGGACACTGCCCAAGCGCTACGCAAAGGCATATACTACAGTATTGCCATGCATATCATCAACAACGATGAAGCCCTACGTGGATTTAGCGGCATGTTGTTTGACGAAGTCGTACGACACTATCGTGACATCACAGCCAAGTACCAGAATCTCACGAAGCAAGAACTGTATCATAGACTTGCCGCACAGATACCTACCCAAGACAGCGGTGCTCACGGCGACGAACAACTGGCTATGCTCAAGCGTCGTATTGCCAATCATGGTCGTGGCATAAGCATACGCCACATCATCGACCAGATGCCTACCCTACTGCCGAGACTGTGTCCATGTATGCTCATGAGTCCACTGTCAGTCGCACAGTATCTCGATATGGAAGCAGACAAGTTTGACCTTGTCATATTTGACGAGGCGTCACAGATACCAACAAGCGAAGCCGTCGGTACAATAGCACGTGGTAAGGCAGTGATTGTAGTAGGTGATCCTAAGCAGATGCCACCTACAAGTTTCTTCAACGCCAATACAACCACCGACGAAGAAGCAGACTTCGACGACCTCGACAGCATACTCGACGACTGCATCTCACTCTCTATCACCTCCCGACAGTTGCAGTGGCACTATCGCTCGAGACATGAGAGCCTCATCACATTCAGCAATACACACTTCTATGACGGAAAACTCATCACATTCCCTTCAGTAGATGATCAGCAGAGCCGCGTATCGTTTCATGAAGTCGAAGGGTACTACGACTATGGCAAGAGCAGATGCAACAAGGCGGAGGCACGCGCCATCGTTGACGAGGTGACTCGCAGACTCAGAGACGCCATGTCACGTTGCTCTACAGCAGACCTTACCGAACCTAACTCCTTGTCTATAGGCATAGTGGCATTCAGCAAGGTGCAGAGCACACTCATAGAGGACATGCTCACTGACGCTCTCTCTAAG